>CAZQCO010000081.1:0-14586 GCA_964592225.1 uncultured Bacteroidales bacterium | reverse complement strand
TAGTAAAATTTTGACAAAGAAACAGAAAAAAAAAAGTGCAGAAAAGAAATAAAGTACAATTATATCACAATTGGATTTTATTGAAACTTTTATTACTGAAAAGGGGTTGTGGTTTTTCGGTATGAGTTGCTTATTTTGAAATTCAATAGTTTAAATTCATTGTCAGCCCGTGTATTTTACGTTGTATGTTACATTTTTAATAATTTTAGTTATATCCTTCCCATAACGAGAAAATGTTTTTTTTCATCTTTGCAATCCTAACTTGAAATATTTTTTATGTAACAAACTACGTAATCTATAGCTATGAGTAAGACTATTATTGGAAAAGTATTGTCAAATCTTCCCTGGGAAGACAGACCGGAAGGTGATAAAAGTATCATGTGGCGCTATAGTAAAAATCCGGTGATCGGGTGGAATCCCACACCTTCAACAGCGCGTATATACAACAGTGCCGTATTACCTCTCGATGGTGAATTTATCGGAGTATTTCGTGCCGATCATAAAAACGGCCGGGCGAATATCCATTTTGGCAGGAGTAAAGACGGACTGAAATTCGAAATTGATGATGCTATTATTCCCTGGGTCGATGCAAAAGGAACGCCTGCCCCGATAAGCTACGGTTACGATCCGCGATTTGTAAAAATAGACGATACCTTCTATGTAAACTGGTGCGACGATATGGGCGGGGCTTCTATTGGGATGGGTATGACAAAAGATCTGAAAACCTGGACCCGTATGCCCAATCCTCTGATGCCTTTCAACCGGAACGGGGTATTGTTTCCGCGTAAAATAAAGGGCAAATTTTATTTACTAAGTAGGCCCAGTGATAGCAGCCATACTCCTTTTGGCGATATTTTCATTAGTGAAAGCCCTGACCTGATATACTGGGGAAACCACCGGCATGTAATGGCCCGGGGAGGCCAGGGATGGTGGCAGGGAGTAAAGATCGGTGCCGGACCGATACCTATTGAAACTACCGAGGGATGGTTACTGTTTTATCACGGCGTATCCACCACCTGCAACGGTTTTGTATACAGTTTTGGCGCAGTAATTCTTGACATCGATCAGCCCTGGAAAGTGAAATTCCGGACCCGCGATTACTTGCTTACTCCTGAAAAGGATTATGAAACCACAGGATTTGTTCCTAATGTGGTATTTCCCTGTGCCAATATATACGATGCCGACAGCGGACGTATTGCGGTTTATTATGGAGCCGCCGATACTTATACTGCTATGGCTTTCTGCCAGGTCGATGAGCTGATAGATTATATAAAGAAGAATTCCGAAGTAGTTTAAAATTTATGTCATTGCGAACGGAGTGAAGCAATCTGGTGATTAATTGTTCATAAAGATTGTCGCGCTGCGCCTGCAAGAAAACTTCAGATAACTAAAATATTGTTTATTTACATGTAAAGTATACAAAAAGACAGCACCTAATCTTTAACAAACTTTCCCGAAAACAGGGAATGGCCATCCCGTATCTCAACTATATAAATTCCCGGTTTGAGATGAGATATAGTAATTGACTGATTTTCCAGCCTGCCACCGGTTACTGCAACTCCATACAAATTGTAGATTGTAAAATATGAATCCTCTTCATCAGGTACCTGGATGTTAATAATATCTTCAGACGGATTGGGATAAATGATCAGCTTTTCCTTATTGGCATGGTTTGCAGGCAATCCTGAAGGCATATATGTGTAGTAATAAGTTTTGCTTTCCTCGGTTTCCCAACTGTGACTGCGTTCATCAAAATATGTTTTTTCATAAAACAAAAGATTGCCATTTGCATCATATGTATTGTCAAATCTCAAGGCTTCTTCCCAAACGCCCGACTCCAGGGTTTGGTTCCATTTATAATAGGAGGAATGGAGGAGCTGGTTATCTTCGGCCCAGGAGTATTCAATCCGGTGATCAATTTGCTCACCAAAATAGATATCATTTTGGATAAGCATTAGAGAAGTTCGCCGGCCCTGCTGATCATACGTTTCATAAAACCGGTCCATAAAATACCAGTGAGTAATGGTATCGGGTAGGTACCCGATACTCAGGTTATATATCATATTCCGGGTTATTTGTCTTGTTGTATCGGTTTTTTCATATTCATATTTTGTGACAGTAGTAAGATATTCCCCATCGTAATTGGTGTAAAATTTCAGAATATATTCCAGGTCATCCTCATCAGTATAGTAATATTCATAATCATTAACATTACCATACTCCTCTATTGTTGAGTGTATTAATTTATGTTCATCGTCGTAGGTATAATAAGCATCAAAAGAAACATATTCACTGCTTATGTCCCTTTCTGTAATGGTTTTATGAACCGGATACGCGTTGTTGTATTCATATTCTTCCGTGTAGGCATCAATAATTGTGGAGTCGCTATAGTACTGTAAGGCCCAGAAATCGGGCTGCTTTCTGACCAGGTTTAGAAGCAGCCCTGCTGTGTTGTATGTTCTGATCTCCACAACATTTTCTTTTTCACCGTTCCCATTGAAATAATAGCGCCATACGGTATCAGGCTGCTGCTGTGCATTATACTGATAATACCAGCGGTATAGCTCGCTGTAGTATCCGAAATTTATGAATTCATAAATGGAATCGAGAATATAATTATTCCCCTGAGCCTTCGTACAGGATTCCAGGTAAGGTAATTCAAAGATTTCCTGATCGGTAGCATAAAACTGCCCCATGGTTTCGGAGAAACATAAAACAGAAATCAAAAAGCACAGGCTTTTTATGAGATTATTAAAATATACACTCCGTTCTATAGTCATTTGCATATCAGTTTCAGGTTTTATTCAATCGTTCTAAAGTTTGGATTCAGCCAGCGATCCTGTTTGGGCACCAGGAAAAAATACCAGTCTTCATTCACATGAAGGGGATTAGCCGATACATGTACATCCCGCGAATACCGGTAATTGGCCAGTTCGTCCTTCAGGTCCAACCGTATTATATCAAACCAGCGGCCTTCGGGCTCGGTACACAGCTCCCAGGCGCGTTCCCAAACCACCGAATCGAGGAATTGCCCGGTGGTCAGATCGGGCGGTAAATCGAATTCGGAGGGAGTATGTATGTCAAGCCTGTTGGCCCTTCTTCGTATCATATTGACAGCCTCATAGCAGGATGCATCCAGGTTGCCCGAACGGGCTTTTGCCTCGGCGTATGTAAGCAGGGTCTGGGCATAGCGCAGCAGGTAAAGAGTTATGTCTGACCGGTTAATCCATTGAGCATCTTCACGGCGGTAGGCATCCGGATCGATCCATTTCAGCGATACCACATGATGTACAAAATCACAGGGATCTACTAGCGGGTCTATTGGTTCGAATATCAGGCCAGTTATATAGTTGTCGTTAGTGTCAACAAAACTATTGTGGTTATAAAGCCCAGTTACAAATGAAGTATACTTCCGGTAGTTATCCGGAAAAGTATTATAGAATTTAAATTCCGGATGATAGCCTCCATCTATTTCAAGTTCATTATCTGAAAAATAAGAGTCAATTCTTATATTACCAATTGTATTCTGCGTTCCTTCACCATCCTCGTTAAAAAACAGGCCGAAAATATTTTCCGTATTATGACGGTAGGTTACTTTCCAGAGATTGGCAAAATCGTCGAGCAGGGCATAATGGTATTGGTCAGCCTGATCGATTACTTCGTCGGTCAGCCGGGCAGCTTCTGCGTATTTGTTATCATCATTCACAGGGAAACCGGCCATGGCCAGGTATATTTCGGCCAGCATAGCTTTTGCCGTACCCTTATTGGGTGTTTCGCCGGGAATTCTCGCATCGGAATATGAGTTGGGCAGTAGTTCCAGCGCTTTCAGCATATCGGATTCAATGAATTCATAAACTTCCCGGTAGGTAGGTTTTTCGACCAGGTAATCCACATCAATATCATCTATCAGGGGAGGTGTCCCGAATAACCGGGCGAGTTTGAAATAACAGTATGCACGAAGGAAATACACTTCCCCTGTAATTTCCGGTACCTCAGCATCGGAAAGCTGAAGGATCAAGTGATTAGCGGTGACTATCGCCAGGTAAAGGTTTGTGTAAATTTCACCGGTTATTCTCTGAAAATCAATTTCTCCTTCTCCTCCGGAACAACTATGACTACCATCGGATGAATAATAGCTATAGCTGGTATAAACATTAATATCATCGCTGCGGGCCAGAATTGAAAAGTATTCATAATCGAACACTTTTACCAGGTTGGAATAAATACCGTTCAGCATATCAATCATCTCCTCACGTTCATTGACAACCAGGTAATCTATATCGTTCTCATGGAAAAGGCCTTCGCACGAGAGACAGATCAGTACTATAAGTATCAGTGTCTTTTTTTGCATAGCTTTTATTCTAATTTCACAAATTTTCCCGAATACAGGAAATGGCCGTTACTAAATATAACCAGGTAAGTTCCCTTTTTAAGGTCAGCGATATTTATCGCCTGGTTTTCCATTTTGCCGCTCGATATAGCAATACCATATAAATTAAAAATGGTATAGTTATAGCCACCGGAAAAAGGCAATATCACGTTAAGGTTATTTTCGGCCGGATTCGGAAAAATGAAAATGTTCTCAGATACAGATGCTTCTGACGGCAGTCCGTCAGGCATCAAAGAATAGTAATAATTTTTCCGGTCTTCAAGCTCCCAGAATTCCGTGCGGGTATCGAAAAATGTTTTTTCACAGATCAGCAGGTTATGGTATTCATCGTAGGTATTATCAATCCGCATGGCTTCCTGCCATACGCCCGGTTCTGAGACATCATTCCAGTCAAAGTAAGATACATGAAGCAAGCTGTCGAAACCTGTCCAGGAAAATGTGGCCTTATAAATTTTTCCGTTTACAATGTAATCACCATATTGTTCCAGCATTAAGGAAGTTCTCCTGCCCCGTTCGTCGAAAATTTCGTAGAAATATTTTTCATAATCCCAGTCCGAAATGGTATCCAATACCGGAAATTCAGGCAGGGAGCGGTATTGAACCCAATCTTCGGTTATTAAACGTGAGGTGTCGGTTTCCGTATAGGTAAATTTCAATACTATATACATGCTTGAATAGGACATCACATAATACTTAAGTTCATCCTCATCATTATAATAATACCTGAAACAATCATCATATCGGCCGTATTGAGTAATACTGTCAAGTACTAACCTTCCTTTTTCATCATAAAAATAGAAGTCCTCCCTGAAATCCGGGTAGGGAGATTCCATAGTTGTAGTAGTCTTTTTAACTAAAAAATCGCCCTGGTATTCATATTCTTTTATCTCGTAATCGACCATGGTGGAATCAAAAAGGTAATTCCTCCAGGGATCGAATTGCCGGAGGATATAATGTATAAGCTGGCCGGATATATTGAATGAATATTTTTCCCGAATATGTTTGAAATACCCCAGGTGGTTGAAATAATATATTGAAATACTGTCCAGGTTACAGGATGCATCGTAACTGTAGTACCAACGGCGTGTTTCGTCGTAGTAACCATCTGATTTTATCTGGTTTATTGAGTCGATCCGGAACCCGGACCCTGATTTTGTATGGGATATTCGGGTAGAGTGTAAAACAGGTTCCGGGCAAGAATTGCATACCCGGGACGGTTCGTCATAATTAATCTGTTCCCCTTTCTTCAGGGATGAAGTGTTTGAATTGCCGGCGAAACTACCTTCATCCTGGCTATAAACAACCGGGCCAATAATGTTAAACAGTAACAGAAATAATGGAGTCAAGCCGTATGTAACCGGAATCTCATATCGTGGTGACTTGTATTTAATTCTATTCAATATTTTCATTTCCAGTTTTATTAAATAGCCAGACCATTAATCATCTTCCTCCAAGAAGTTAGGATTTAACCACCGGTCTTCCTGGGGAATTTTGTAAAAATACCAGTCTTCATTCAAATAGGAATCATCCACTCTGAATGGAATATCACCCGAATGGTGATTAGCCTCGATCTCATCTTTCAGGTCGAGGCGGACAATATCGAACCAGCGTCCCTGGGGCTCGGTACACAATTCCCAGGCACGTTCCCATACAACCGAATCGAGGAATTGTTCGGTAGTCAGGCCCGGTTGCAAGTCGAAGACAGAAGGAGTATTCAAATCGAGGTTATGGGCCCTTCTCCGAACCATGTTGACAGCCTCATAGCAGGTTTCATCAAGGTTGCCGGAACGCGCCTTTGCCTCCGCGTAGGTAAGCAGGGTTTGCGCATAACGAAGCAGGTAAAGGGTTACTTCGTTAGGTTCGTTAAAATAATAATCACCCTCTACCATCATGGCATCAATATCGAGCCATTTGATCGATATGGCACCTCCTATATAATCGCAGGGATCATCCAACGGATCGTAGGGAATGAATTCAAGCCTGCTCTCATTACCCAGCAGGGTATCATAACTCAATTCCCGGTAATAGCCGGTATTAAAGGAATGGTATTTTCTGTAACTGTCAGGGTAGGTAATGAAAAAACTGAAGTCGGTATTGTATTCCCCGCAAGCACCCAAATAACTTGCATAGTTTTGAAAATCATAATGACATATATAATTACCCCCGATCCTGTTCGATGTTTCTTCATCATCTGTACTGAAAAACAACCCGAATATACATTCCGTGTTATGCCTGTAGGCCACTTTCCATAAGTTGGCAAAATCGGGCAGCAGGCCAAATCCATAGGAATCGGCCTGTTGGATCACTTCTCCGGCTAGTTGAGCCGCTTCGGCATATTTTGACTCATCGTTCAAAGGAAAGCCGGCCCGGGCCAGGTATATTTCGGCCAATAAGGCTTTGACCATGCCTTTATGGGGTGTTTCACCGGGTATCCGTGCATCCGTATAAGTATCGGGCAGCAGTTCCAATGCACGCTGCATATCGGCTTCGATAAAATCATAAACCTCTTCATAGGCAGGTTTCTCCACGAGATAATTTACATCAGTATCGGTAATTATCGGGGGTGTGCCGAATAAGCGGGCCAGTTGAAAATAACTATACGCCCGCAGGAAATATAATTCTCCTACTATAATCCCATTGTCCACTTCGTCCAGGTTTTGAATGAGATGATTAACGGTAATAATGGCTTTATAAAAATTCAGGTAGATATTTCCTGTTATTCCCGGTATATCAAGGGTAAATCCACTATGAGTGCAACTCCTTCCGTTGTATGCAAAGTAAAAATTTATATAGGGATTAATGTCATCAGAGCGTGACAAGACAACGAAATAGTTACGGTCGTATACTTTTGTCAGGCGCGAATAAATACCGTTCACTACATCCAGGGTTTCCTGCCGGTCGTCGATAACCATATACTGCGTATCGTTCTCATGGAAAAGACCTTCGCATGAAATACAAATCAATATGGCTATGAAAGCTATCCTTTTTTGCATTGGTCTCTTTTTAAAAACTGAGGTTAATGCTAAAATAAATACCCTGCGGATTGGGGTACGAACCCCTATCCATGGCATTATCGGTAAAATTGTTGTTCGTATAGATGGTCGCTTCGGGATCGTAGCCCGAATAACGGGTAAGCGTAATCAGGTTTTCAAAACTCAGTGTGTACTCAATCCCGATCCTTGATGCAATTTTTTTTGGCTGGCTATAGGTAAAACTGAGAGTTTTCAGCCGGATAAAGCTGGCATCTTCAACAAAAAATGAACTCTCGTAAAAATACCTGAATTTTATAAAATTTAACGTGTCCAACACAATATCGCGAATCGCAGCATTGGTACCCGTAGCATAGGTGGCTGCCTTGGTAGCATTGTATTTATCGACCCCTATGACAGCATACCACAACATTTCGCAGGTAAAATTCTTATACCGGATCATATTGATCCAGTTGCAGGTAAAATCGGGGATCGAATTGCCAATAACAGTTTTATCATCTTCGGTCAGTTCATTGAGGTTCATGGTATCGAGCTTAAGGAAAGCCAGACCCTGGTGTTGGATGTATTTCTGATATCCGTTAACCTCATCGGAATGTATCTCATCGTTCCATAACCCCTGGTAGCTGTACCCTGTTATAGCCCCCAGGGTTTGATTTTCTTCAGCATAAAAATCGGGATATAATACATCGATATTATTAAAGCTGATGGCTTCTCCTTCGTATAGTTTCGTGATATACTGATTGTTGGTAGAGTATCCCATCCGTAATAACCAACCGAAATCAGGCCTGTCGACAGGAGTGAGTTCCAGACTAAGTTCCACACCGGAGTTTTTCATTTCACCGATATTCTGGTAGAAGCTTCCTCCTCCGTAGTACAAAGGAATGTCCCGCTGAATGAGCAGATCGGAATTGCGTTTAATGTAGTAATCAGCCGAAAATGTTACCCGGTTTTTCAAAAGTCCAACTTCAATTCCATAGTTCTGCTCGGTTACCTTTTCATGTGTCAGGTAATGGTTGGCCAGGTTCGATATATATACACCGCTGACAACAGTGTCATTTGATGTATATTGAGAGCTTGTTGCAAAGAGATCGTTGGAAAGGCTATTTAACGGATAATTTCCCGCCTGGCCCCAGTTGGCATACAAATGCAGGGCATCGATCCAGGCAGGTATATGCAGGAGTTTTTCTTTCGACAGATCCCAATCAAGCGCCAGGGAGGTAAATAATTCCATTCTTTTTACATAGAATCCTTCTTTCAGATGATCGAAATTGGCAATCAGGGAAACAAAATATTTTTTTCTATAGCTGTAATTTGCGTTGAGAATCGAGGAATTAATTGCCCGTATTACGGAACCTTTTTCACCATAAATAGATTGCGATCCCCTCAGGTAAATATCATCTTCCGGCTGCATTCCATCCAATTCAACATTAAAAAAGGAATCGACCTTCCAATACACGTTATCCTTATAATTCCTGTAGCGGATAAAAGCACTGAGGTTGTGGTTGTTTATTAGTCTTTCGTAGCTGAGGTCATACTGCTGGCTGAAAATCACAAAGTTTTCGTTACTCGACAGAAATTTTTCATTCTGTTGCGTGATATCAGCAGGAATATAGGAGGAATAACGAATATCCCTGTAGGAAAGCGAATAGGAAGCACGGGCCGAAAATCCTTTGCCAATCGGGTAGTAAAGTAAAAAATTGCCCGATTGTGAATTTTCGATTTTCTTTTTTCCCTGCTCATAAAACAGTTTATCAGGGGGCATTAACTGTGTGGAAAAAGTTTCAATGCTTCCACCCCTGTCGTCGTTATAAAAAAGTCGCCCGCGTTTCATTAAAAAACTATCGGGTGTGGTCCGGTAGGCCGGCTCGAAATTAATTCCTCTGAATATAACATTGTTCCCCAAATAGTTATCCAGGTTGTTTTTGTTATCCTGGTGGCTGGCTTTGTACAGCAACCGAAGGGAAAGAGTTTCCTTGAAAATTTTCGAAAAATTTCCGGTAAAGGAGTATTTATCATATTCAGAGTTAGTGATGATCCCGTTATGTGAGTAATAGTTACCCGACAGGTAATAATCAATAGTCTTTATACTGCCTGAAGCCGACAGCTGAACTTCACTGATATCGCCGGTACGGAACAACTCATCCTGAAAATTATCCGAACCCAGGGTATTTCCCAGGTTGTCGCGGTAATAAGGGTATTTTTCGTAGATATGATTAGCCGGATCAATCTTGTAGAAAGTTGTATAGAGACGATGATCACTTGAATCGAGGGTACTCAGGAAAGTCTCCGAGTCCATCAGGGGATACCGTTTGTTAAATTGCTGAAAGCCTCTTTTTACGTTCAGGTTAAACTTTGTTTCCCCTCCTCCCTTTTTTGTCTCAATCAGCACCACACCGTTTCCTCCCATATAACCATAGAGGGCCGTGGATGAAGCATCCTTTAAAACCGTTATATTATTAATATCGTGTGTATTCAGGTCGGATATACCAAGAGTTTTAAAATTCACCACCGGTATAATCATTCCATCCACCACATAAAGGGGGTCGGTACTCCCGAAAATCGAACTGATGCCCCTGATCCGTATTTTATTATGATCGCCGGGTGCTCCCGATACTTTTGTGGTCCAGACCCCGTTAATCCTTCCGTGCAAAGCATCATTCACATTGTTGGTGAGGAGTCGGTTGATAGTTTTTGCCTCGATGGTTTCAATGGTCCTGCCGCGTTCCAGGTTCTCTATTTCACCCATGGCTCCGATAACATTCACTTCAGGTATTTCATGTTGTTTAGTTTCCAGGAAAATGTTGAGGTTTTTATTCTCGTAAAGATTAATGTTAAATTCTTTTTCCTCGTAGCCAACATACCTGCAAATCAGGTGGTAGTTACCCGGAATCAGATTAAATACGAATTTCCCTTTATTATCAGTAACAGTGCCTGCAGTGGTTCCTTTAAGATAAATATCTGCAGCGATTAAACTTTTATTTGTTGCACCATCTTTCACAATTCCTTCCAGTAAATAGGTATCGGCCAGTTTCCGTGCTTTAATGATGACATGATTATGGTTGAAGAGAATTTCGACCGGTGCCTGTAGCCTGATTTCATCAAGCACTTTCTGCACGGTCATTGTACGTTCAGGAAGTACGATATCTGTATTCAGAAATGTTTCGGTGCTGTTGTAAACAATGCTTATATCCGGCAGCCTGTTCAATTGGTCAAGTATTTCTTTAACTGTCAGTTCCGATCTGCTGAACTTAATTGTTGTCCGCTGCAATTTATCTGTTATCTGGGCTGAAGAGAGAAGGCATTGCATAGCCAGTATCAGTAATATGGTCAGAGGTTTGGAAGTCACAATTATCTATTTAGGTTTAATAAAATGTTACAAAATTTACTCACTGTTTGTGGATCAGAAATTCTTCTTCAGAGGCTGATACCCTGATGTCCAGGGTCAGTTCAATGGTTTTCAGAATGTCTTCCAACGCTTCATCCTGAAAACTCCCTGTCAACGATAGACTTTTATCTTCGATAGTAGTTTTAACCTTTGTTTTATAGTGTTCGCTTAGGATGGTGCAAACCTCAGCGAGGGGCGTATCATAGAATGTCAGCAGGCCAGTCTTCCACGAAAGATAATTTTGATCGCTATTGGTTGAGATTGTAATTTTATGGTCCGAAGCCCTGTACTGTCCTTTCGTTCCCGGTGCCAGAATTATATTATTTTGCAGGCTGTTTACCCTGTTAAAAGACACTCTCCCGCTATTCACGACAATACTTACATCTCCATTCTCCCTTTCCATATTAATGTCGAATGATGTGCCGAGTACTTTTATAACGGTATTGCCGGCTTTAATTTTAAACGGTCTGGTTTCATCTTTTGCAATTTGAAAATAGGCTTCGCCATCGAGTACAGCTTGGCGTTTAATTCCTGAAAAGACTTCAGGAGTCCGAAGCACACTGTTTTCATTTAACCAGACAAGCGAACTGTCGGGAAGAAGAATTTCCCTGACATTATGGTCTGAAGTATAAACAATAAAGTTTTTTGTGTCGGGATCGAGTATACGAAAAAGAACCAATCCAAATCCTAAAAGCAACAGGACGGAAGCTGCCGCTGAAATCCGGAATCGCGTTTTCAGTATTCGAGTTTTCGACTGCATTCTTAGAATTTCAGAACGGATTTTATTTTTTGCAGCTGCCTTATCGAACTCCGTGCTGTTGTATGATTCGTTTGTCCGTCCCCAGAGTATCCTGATTTTTTGATAGTGTACCCGGTTTCTTTCAGATTCCCTGAGCCATGCCTGAAAGATCTCTTCTTCTTTCTTACTTAGGCTTCCTGTCAGGGATTTAACAATTAATTCGGTATTCGTTTCAGCTATCATGTAGTGTATTTTTTATGATATAACATAAAAAACAGCTGCTACCCCTAAAAAGAAAATGATTTTCTCAGAGAATAGAATACATACGGTCGATAAGGAGAAGAAAAATCAGGCCCCAATGAGTCGACAGAAAGGCAGTTAACTTCCGGAGCGCTATTGTCATCTGGGCCTCTACTGTTTTAACTGAAATGTTTAATTTTTTGGCTACTTCCTTATTGGTGAGATCCCCGAATCTTTTCATGGTGAATATTGTGCGGCACTTCACAGGCAGCAATTCAATACCTTTTTCCAGAATAATTTCCAGTTCTTTGCTTTCGAGTAGTTCTTCGGGATTTGGCAAGCTACGTTTCATTCCCGTTTCCTGTTCATTAAGGTCGGTGTTTCCTGTTTTTTCTGAATAAACTTTTCGCAAGTAATTTAGCGACCTGTTTTTTGCAGCTGTAAATACATATGACTTTACAGATGGAATGGTGACTAGTCTTTCCCGATTCTCCCAGAGATAAATAAACAGGCCCTGAACAATATCTTCTGCCACATCCTTATTGGTTACAAACTTCATACTGAAACGACACAGAGGCGTATAAAATTCGTTGAAGAGGTGATTGAAATCGCGGTCTTCAAATGGGTCTGTAAAACGCCTGCCGGGTGTATTTGAACCGAATACCATTTAAAACAAAATTTTCGCATTGAAGATATCTTATTTATTGGTTTTAAAAAAGACACTTCATGTTTTCCCGAAATTTGAGAAATCTGGTTTAACTTATTGCTTTTTGATCAGTGAAATTGTACCTTATCAGATTAATTAAAGAAAGCCATTATTATGATCAACTATAAAGATATTGCCGGAATGATCGATCATTCCCTGCTGAAACCCTTCCTTACCGATAATGAAATTGAGGAGGGTTGCCGGCTTGCCGATTCGTACCGGGTGGCTTCGGTATGCGTTCGTCCTTCGGATGTTCAACTGGCTGCTGAAATATTGAAAGATAGCTCGGTTAAGGTTACCACCGTCATTGGATTTCCTCACGGTACCACTACATCGCATACCAAACTGGAAGAGGCCAGAGAGGCCGTTGCCAGCGGAGCAGTGGAACTCGATGTGGTAATCCATATCGGGAAAATGAAATCGGGGGAGTATGATTATGTGAAAAACGACCTGGCACCTATTGTGAAGTATGCCCATGAAAAGGACGTTAAAGTAAAGGTGATTTTCGAGAACTGTTACCTAACGGAAAATGAAATAATCAAAGCCTGTGAAATCTGCAATGCACTGGAGGTTGACTGGGTAAAAACCTCGACGGGATATGGAACAGGCGGAGCGGAACCGAAGGATATTCGACTCATGCGGGAACATGTAAAACCTACCATACAGGTAAAGGCTGCCGGCGGAGTACGTACGCTTCAAAAAGTGCTGGAAATGAAAGAGCTGGGTTGCACGCGCATTGGCGCAACGGCCACGGCCAACATACTTGAAGAATTGAAGAAAAGATAAGTTTCGTTATAAATAAGAATAATTGCAAAGTATCCTGAATGCTGAAGAATCTCTCTCACCGGTATTTTGAAATAACCGCCGTGCTTCTGACGGGAGCCGGGAAATTTCTTTTTTTCGAAGTCCTCCACCTGCAATTCTGGTTTATCATGACAGCCAGCCTTTTCTGGCTGGGGTATTTGCTCTACATTCTTTCGAATAACAAAGAAAGGGTCGCACAATGGGGGTTCAGAAAAGAGGGATTAAAGGAAAGTATACGCCTGATATTGCCCCTGGCCCTGATAGCAGTTGCACTCATTGTTACCTGGGGCATAATCTCAGGCAGGCTGTTGCTAAGCTGGCATATTTTCCCTTCTTTGCTGCTGTATCCCTTATGGGGCATAGCACAACAATTTATGGTACTGGCCCTGATAGCCGGAAATCTGATGGATATGGAATCTTTCAGACCACCAAAATTGGCCATCATTCTGATTACCTCCATACTATTCTGCCTGGTTCATTTTCCCAATTACCCGCTTATGGGAGCCACTTTTTTACTGGCGCTGGTCTATACCGGTGTGTATTTACGGTGCCGTAACCTATGGCCATTGGGGATTGTGCACGGATGGCTGGGCAGCTTCTTTTACTATTTTGTACTGGGTAAGGATGCCTGGCTGACTTTTGTTAATTCTATTTGATTTTTTTTAATAACATACTTTTATGTGAAAAAAATGACATTCCTGCGAACCTTTAGCTCATAAGCGTGGCGAATAACGCAGGAACCACGAAGTGCTCAGCGAAGCTAATCCAGGATTAAACAAATTCTTTGCCCGATTCTACATTAAATTTGCATAATGAAATCATATTACGTATATATTCTTGCAAGTAAAAGAAACGGAACTCTATACAAAGGTTTCACAGATGATCTTCAAAGGCGTGTTCGTGAACACAGAGAGAAATCAGTAAGCGGGTTCACAGCAAAATACAATGTTTTCCAACTAGTGTATTATGAGGAATATGATAATTCCGAAGATGCTTTCATCAGGGAACGAAGAATGAAAAAATGGAAGCGAAGCTGGAAGTTGAAGTTGATTGAAAAAGATAACCCACATTGGGATAATTTGGCCAAAGACTGGGATTGAATTTATTCTGGATTCCTTGTCAAGCACGGAATGCTAAATACAAAACTTGTTTTCTTTCAGGATGTGAATATTGATACTTACTCAATCAATCATTTCAGGATTATTAATTCGTACTCTTTGATTTTCAGGCAGAAATATGTAATTTGCAGGATATGAAAATAACAACTAAACATCAGTTTTATTCTTTAAAATGGCGTAATAAACCAGGGAAAACTCAATTTATATGCTAGTT
>CAZQCO010000080.1:14896-17175 GCA_964592225.1 uncultured Bacteroidales bacterium | reverse complement strand
TTTGTGCAAAAAACAGCATACTTTGCAGGTTATCGAATTATTGAAGAATGTATCAAAAAAGGGATGGAACTGGAAAATATTTGCGAAATGAGATCAGAAGAAATAATAGAAAAAAGTGGTTATTTTAATTAAAAACGAGCCACAACACGCGTAGCAGTTGCACAATCCCTTTTTTACGAAAATTTACATCCCAGCCCGGCATAGGCTCCCGCCTGTTGCGGGACAAGTTGTGTCTGCGTCACAGCTAAAGATGAGTCTCCGGACTCATTCAGTATTTCACTTTAATTGTACCAGATTGGCTCTCATGTCTGCCGACAGGTTTCGCCGAGCTTCTCCTTCCTAATTTTACTATGGAGAAGGAGCTCGCCCTTCGGGCTTCGGTTACCGCAACAGGCTATTAGCATGATTCGCAAAGAAGATAAACCGATGCTTACCCGGCAATTTATTGGAATATACCGTTTGTACGTGAATTCTTTTTATAACTTGTCTATCTGATATAATACGATGCAAAACCCAATGGGAAAAAATTCTGAAAATCACCTGAAATTCAATCCACAGCATGAAATCAGTATATGAAAATAATAACTTAAGTACCATGAAAACCCTATCACCACTTAGTCTGTTTTGCATTATTTTCACTTTACCCTTTTTTATTGGATGTGAAAACACAGGCTCTGAAGCAGGACCTTTAACGGTTACAATTAATACCGATATTACTTACCAGACTATTGCCGGCTTTGGAGGTGGGAACAGGATGTGGGGAACAGAATATTTAAAACCTGCCGAAGCAAAAAAAGCCTTTGGAACAGACGAAACCGATCTGGGATTAAGCATATTCAGAGTCAGGATAGCGTCCGATTCAACCGAATGGCCACTTATTCTTGAATCGGTAAAGGAAGCACAAAAGTATGGTGTAAAAATAATGGCTTCACCCTGGTCGCCCCCGCCTGAATTAAAATCCAACAACAGTGATGTGGGCGGATATTTGCTGCCCGAAAATTACGGAGCTTTTAAAGATTATATTAATGCATTTGTAGCTTACATGGCAGCAAACGGAGTGGATATTTATACCGTTTCAATTCAAAACGAACCCGATGTACATGTCTCCTATGAATCGTGCGACTGGACAAGCACCCAAATGCTGAATTTTCTTAAAGACTATGGACATCTGATTGAGGGAACCAGGATTGCTGCACCGGAATCGTACAATTTTAATAAAAATTATACCAGTGTCTTGTTAAATGATGCCGGTGCTGCAGAAAACTTAGATATTGTAGCCGGTCATATATACGGAGGCGGTTTGGAAGCCTTTCCTCTTGCAGAGCAGATGGGAAAAGAGATATGGATGTCGGAATTCCTTATGAATTTAAGTACCGGGAATGCAGGTGCACCTGCCTGGACATCGTATGAAGAAAGTGAAATATGGGAAGAAACGCTTGTCATGCTGCATTCAATCTACGGAACCATGATGTATAACTGGAATGCTTATATATGGTGGTACCTGCAACGATATTATTCTTTTATCGGAGATGGAGCAGAAGGTACAACCCATGGAGAGATATTGAAAAGAGGCTATGCATTTTCACATTTCTCAAAATATATACGACCGGGATTTGTTAGGGTAGCTGCAGATCTTAGCGCATCGACCGATTTGAAAATATCTGCTTTTGAGGGAGATGATCAGATTGTGGTGGTGATTATCAATCTGGATTCTTACAGCGTAAATGCTGTAAATTTCGAAGTTCCCTCTGTAACTTCTGTTTCAGCCTATGAAACTTCTGTTGATTTAAACAGGGAGGAAAAGGAAGTTAATTTGACTAATGGCAAAGTAGTGTTGGATATTTCACCCAAAAGCATTGCTACTGTTGTAGTTGAAAAATAGATTTCATTCTATAAACAGTTTTTAACAACATGACTTATGGGTCTGTTCAATGAATCCATAACTCACAGCTCAACGTAGACTCCCGCCTGTTGCGCGACAAGTTGTGTTTACGTCATTAATAACGATGAGTCTCCTGACTCATACCAAATAAAAAAACCCGGATATCCAATTTGTCTGAAAATATGCCGGCTTTACCCTGGAAAATATTCCGCTGGGCTAAAAGAATGTTCTACTAAAACTGTCGGATTTTCTGCCGGGCAATGAGCAGGGCTTGTTAATGCTGACACAGTTTTTTAAACAATTTCAATTTCGAATAAAAACCGAAAAGACTTCGCAGCTTAACACGCCAAATGCAGGTATCGCTCCCTCACACTTCATTCTTCCTGCCTTTTCCCTT
>CAZQCO010000080.1:0-14796 GCA_964592225.1 uncultured Bacteroidales bacterium | reverse complement strand
TCCTTCTTTCAAACTAATTTTTTATTTTTAACTTGCAACTTCAAACTCCAAATTCCAAACTTTTCACCCCCATGTGTTATACTATTGAAATAAACCTTACCCGCGAACAACTGGAAAAACGATTCAATGCCCAACTCGATAAGCATTTGCCCTACCGTAAGCAAAATCGTGTGTCGGCCTTTGCTCTGCCCGAATGCCCCATTATTTGCAGCGGTGAGCCCGAAACCATAAAGCTGTATAAGTGGGGACTGATCCCCTCCTGGAGCAACGGGGAGAAATTTGCCCGGGAAATACGTATGAAAACCTTTAATGCCCGGGCCGAGACCCTGATGGACAAGCCCTCTTTTCGTCACCTGGTGCGCTCCCATAAGTGCCTCGTACTCACCAACGGTTTTTATGAGTGGCAAACCCGTGATAAAGAGAAACAGCCGTACTTTATCAACGTTAAGGATACAGAGGCCATTGCTCTGGCCGGCTTGTTCGATAGCTGGACCAATAAGGAAACCGGTGAAGTACAGGACACTTTTACCGTTATTACTACGGCTGCCAACCCCATGATGGAAAAAATCCATAATACAAAAAAACGGATGCCGGTGATCCTGCACAGGGAGGATGAAAAGAAGTGGATTGATCCGGATATGCCAGTCGAGAAAACCCTGGCTTACCTAAAGCCCTTTGACGAACGGTTAATGGTGGCGGAGGAAGTGGAGAGGGGCTTGTTCAGCCGAACATTGTCTGATGGTTCGGAAGCTTCCTTATTTTAGGAATAATTTCATTGTTATTTATTCATTTATTCCCTTCGGGCTTTGGTTGCAACATTCCAATTATAATAATGAATATTTAAACTAAACGTCATCGCGAGTTTCGGGAACCGGAACGCGGCGATCTTACCTATTTTAAGTAATAGCTTTTAGTCTATTAATTAAGCCAGATTGCCGCACTTCAACACGTTTCTTTCGTTCGATATATCAAAGCTTTCAAGACATCTCAACAACTTCTAATTCACTAAACTAGTAACAAGCATCCAGCATCAAATACCAAATGACAAAAAACAAATAAAATGTAACATCCAAAAACCAAAAACCAAAAACCAAATTCCAAATAAAAGTTACAGTTCACTGATCACGGATAACGGCCCTCATTATTAATTTCCCCTGTTACCGGCAACTAAACCTCTCAACCTCTCAACTTCGCAACAACTAAACCACTTAACTAATGATATGTTTCCGGATTAACCGCTGCGGGGTTCCAGTTGAGGAGAAAGTCTTTGATCCTTTTTTCACTGTAATATTCTTCTTCCTCCAGGTACAGGGTATTTTGCGTATGCAGGCGGTTTCCCTCTTCATCGAGAATGACCAGTACCGGGAATCCGAAACGTTGTGGATACTCCAGCGCTGCCATGGCTTCAGGGTTTTTATTCTCCTTACTGTAATTCACGCGGATCAAAATATAATCGGCTTTTACAAGTGAATCGAGGGAGGGATGTTCATTGATGAAGTTGTGCAGTTTCATGCACCAGGGGCACCAGTTGCCTCCTATCTGAATCAGCACGTGTTTGTTTTTTACCCCGGCTTTCTCCACCGCCCGGACAATCTGTTCCAGGGCATTGGCTGTAGTATCATACAGTGTTATCGATGGTTGGTTCTGTCCCTTGCAAACTGCAACAACAGCTACAAAGGAAATTAATGAAATGAGTTTCCGCATCAGTTGAATTCCTTTTTAAGCTGATCGCACCACTGCGCTATCCTTTCCTTGTTTTTCGACGATTGATTTTCAAAGTCGAGCGCCAGTCCGCAAAACTGTTTACCGCGCTGTGCCTGTGAATGTTCAAAGGTATAGCCTTCCGTGGAAGTAAATCCTACAATGGTAGCTCCCTGCTTTTCCACCAGCTGGGCCATGATCCCGATGGCATCAACAAAATTCTCAGGGTAGCCTACCTGATCACCAGCACCGTAGATGGCAATCTTCTTACCCTTCAGATCGAGATCTTCGAGGGCGGGTACAAACTCGTCCCAGTAATTGGGCAGTTCTCCGTCGAACCAGGTGGGCACTCCCAGAATCAGGTTATCGAAAGCCGTGAATTGTTTTTCATTGACCTCTTCCGCATTGAGTTCCTCAAGGGTATCGCTCCCAAGAGATTCAACAATCCGTTTGGCTGCCTGGGTCGTTTTTTTTGTATTGATGCTATAGAATAATCCTACTTTTTTCATGGCACAAATGCATTAGTAAGCAAGCAGTTCTTTCACCGCTTCCAGGATTTTATCCGTATTAGGCAATATGGCGTTTTCCAGTATTTTATTGAAACCGATAGGAGTAAAGGTTGATCCTACTCTTCTCACGGGACCGTCGAGGTATTCAAAAGCCTTGTCGGTTATAGTGGCCACTATCTCACCTCCGAAACCCGAGAATACTTTGTCCTCATGTACCACGAGTGCCTTTCCTGTTTTTTTCACCGATTCGATGATAGCATCCGTATCGAGGGGGAGGAGCGACCTGAGATCGATAACCTCGATATTGGCTTTATTCTCCTTAGCCATGACTTCGGCAGCCTGAAGGCACATGTGGGTGGTATTGCCGTAAGTGAATATAGTCAGGTCGGTACCTTCGCGGCGGATACGGGCTTTCCCGAAGGGTACCTCGAAATCTTCGGGAACCGGAGTGGCTGCAATAGGAGCATTATACAGGGCCTTGGGTTCCATGAATACCGTCATCCCTTCCGAACGCATGGAGGTACGGAGTAGTCCGGCGGCATCGTCGGCAAAGCAAGGGTACACAACCCGTGTTCCGGGAAAAGTGGTAAGCGTAGCCTCTATGTTTTGCGAATGATACAACCCCCCGCCGATATATCCTCCGGAAGCGAGACGCACAGTTACATTCGGCGAAAACTGGCCTTTGGAGCGCCAGTACTCATGACTGGTTTCCACAAATTGTTCCATGGCGGGCCAGAAATAGTCGGCAAATTCGGCACCTTCAACCACTATACGTATCTTCTTATTGAAACGCGACATACCGTTGGCAGTACCCATAATAAAGTCTTCGGCAATAGGGGCATTGAATACCCTCTCTTTACCAAATTCCTGTTGCATACCTTTGGTAACATTGAAAATTCCGCCCTTTTCCTTGTTGGCAATGTCCTGTCCCCAGATAAAGGTGTCGGGATTCAGCCTGAATTCGGCTTTCAGCGTCTCGTTAATGGCTTCGATCATTTTCTTTTTGGGCCCGTCAGAGGTGTGGGTGCCATCGGGGTATTTCTCTGCTTTGTATTCGGGACCGATAACAAAGTCGAAGATGGAGTCGGGCGAAGGATCGGGAGCTGCGAGGGCTTTTTTATGAGCTGCTTTCACCTCTTCTTTAGCCTCTGTTTCTATGGCTGCCAGTTCTTCTTCGGTGAAGCGTTTGTAACGTAACAACAATCGCCTGTATTTGGCTATCGGGTCATATTCATTCACATAGTTAAGCTCATAATCGTCGCGGTACAATTCGTGCCTGTCGGAATTGGAATGCGAATGGATCCGGACACAGTTGGCCTGTACTATAACGGGTTGTGAATTTTCAATGGACCATTTTTTTGCTTCGATCATGGCATTCATCGAATCGAACACATCTTTGCCATTGCAGTGAATGATCCGCAGGTTTTTAAAGCCGGTGAAGTTATTGGCTACTTTACGGTTGGCGGTCTGGTCGGCCTTGGGAACCGAAATTCCATAGCCATTATCCTGAAATACAAAAATTACGGGAAGTTCTTCGTGCGAGGCTCCGTTGATAGCTTCGTAAACATATCCCTCCGAAACGGACGATTCGCCCTGTGAACAAATGGATACTCCTTTTTGATGGTATTTTTTGAATCCTCTTCCGGCTCCTGTTGCATGCAGGGCATGGTTTCCCGTACTTGATGATACATTATGGATATTCCATTCGGGTTTGGCAAAATGGTTCGACATATGCCGGCCGCCTCCTGCTACATCTGCATCTTTGGAGATTCCGTTATAAATAATTTCCTCTGCCGTAAGACCAGCTGAGACAGCGGTCATCATATCGCGATAGTAAGGGAAGAGATGGTCAGTCTTCCGGTCGAATGTCTGCCCTATGGCCAGCTGAATACCATCGTGGCCCGCAAAGGGAGCGTGGTACGACCAGCCGATGGCCTGTTTGAGATAGTTGGGAGCCCGGTCGTCGAGCAGCCGGCCGAGTACGAGAAGATGGAACCACTTTTTCAGTGTTTCCTTATCGGTTGTTTTAATGCCAAATTGTTTTTTAACTGGAATATCCGTAATTGCCATCAATCCTTAATTTTAATTAAACCGTTCGGTTGGTATCGAAATTCTCCAGGTAATCGCCAATACTTTTCAGAAATTTTCCTGCGAGGGCTCCGTCAACGCCCCGGTGATCGTAAGTGAGAGCCAGTATCATTTTATGCCGGATGGCAATGACATCGCCGGTAGGTGTTTCAAGTACAGCAGGTTTTTTCTCTATGGTACCGGTAGCCAGAATGGCAACCTGCGGCTGATTGATAATAGGTGTACCGGAAATGTTACGGAACGAGCCGAAATTTGAAATCGTGAAAGTTCCTCCCTGAATGTCATCGGGGCTGAGTTTATTGTTTCTTGCTTTATCGGCCAGGGTATTCAGGTCGACGGTCAGTCCCAGCAACGATTTCTGGTCGGCATCTCTAATGACGGGTACAATCAGGTTGCCCGAAGGAAGTGCCACCGCAATTCCTATATTTACCTGTTTCCGGAGAATGATCTTATCTCCATCGACAGAAGCATTGACACCGGGATAATCTTTAAGTGCTTTGGCAACTGCTTCGATAAAGATCGGCATAAAAGTGAGTTTCTGCTTCTCTCTTTTTTCAAAGGCATCCTTTACTTTTTTCCTCCATAATACCAGGGTGGTAACATCTGTTTCAACAAAATTGGTAACATGGGGAGCTATCTGTTTCGAAAGCACCATGTTATTGGCTATCAATTTACGAAGACGGTCCATCTGAATAACCTCATCACCTTCATATACAGGAACAGAAACCTGAACCTGTGTCGGTCCTGCAGCAGAGGCTTTTGCAGCGGGTTGTGTCCCACGCTTGCTCAGATAATCAAGAATATCCTGCTTTCTCACTCTTCCGTTATGGCCGGTGCCCTTAATAGCATCTAGTTCTGACAGGGTAATGCCTTCGGAACCAGCAATACTTTTTACCAGCGGGGAGTAGAAACGCTTTGATTTGGAGAAATCTTCCCCTTCAGGACTTTTCGCCGGTTTTTCAGTTTGAACTTCCTCAGCGGGCTTTGCTTCCTTTTTCGAATCCTTATTTTTCGTATTTTTCTCAACAGTGGCTGTGTCGCCACTCAGATCGACAACGGCAATAACTTCACCCACCGGCACAAGCGCATTTTCTTCAAAGAGAATGTTGACGATAACTCCATCGACAGGGGAGGGTATTTCAGAATCGACCTTATCTGTGGCAATTTCGAGTAATACCTCTTCTTCTGCAATGGTATCTCCCACTTTTTTAAACCATTTTGTAATGGTTGCTTCCTGGACACTTTCACCCAGCTTGGGCATAACAATATTAAAAGTAGACATGAGTTACACTTTTATTTTAACAGTAAAGCGCAGAGCAAATATAAGGATTACGGGTCAATTTAAAACTGATCTCGATTATTGTTGAAATAGCATACTATTACAGCAACATTCAGCCATTTTACTCTGCTCAACTTATAACAAAGGTAATCGCTATATGTTTAGAACAAAAAGGGCTTAATAAGAAAAATTAATTCCGGATTTAGTAATCCTTTTTGTTTGTTCTTCAGGCTGAAGACTGCTCTGGTAAAACTGAAAATGACTTTGACTCCCGAAATAAAACAGTTTGAAAGTATTATGGATGTATTAACGAAGAATAGTAAATTTCTTAAATACTATTACATTATTATAATATATGCGCAGGGTATAATTACCAGGGGCAAGCTCTGATATATCGAGTCTGTTTTCAGGTCGTTTCAATTCAAAGCGAAGAACATAACTTCCGTGACTATCGAAGACATCTGCAAAAGCCTCTTCAGTTAAAGGAAGCAGAAGCGTAATCATATCGTTCGAAGGATTGGGAAATAGTATTACTTCCGAATCATTAAAAGGAGAATCGATAGCACTGTATTCCGGAAAACCTTCGGCTTCGGCCACCTCTTCGTCAACCAGGTAATTCAGATTGGAGATATACTGGTTTCCGTTGACCCGAATAAAATATACAGGTTCACATGGCAACCCGGGAATATCAACCCACAGGTAATAGTCACCATCTTCGATTCCAAAAAAGGCAAAGTTACCCTCTCCGTCGGTTTCGGTGGTGGAGACGATCTCGTAGATAGATTTTTCCGGTCTTTTATTACCTGCAAGTACCACGCTGGCTTTTTTAGTGGGTCGTCCTTTATCGGGTATTACTTTCACAAAGTTCTTTTGTTCATCCTCTTCCGAAACATTTCCGTCGAGTTCCGTTATGCCGGAGAACTCTTCTTTCCATTGCAGGATAATATCATACGATCCCGGATCAGAATCCGGAGTTATTCTTATATGTTCAGCAAATTCCCAATATTCAACCGAAGGGTAATAGGTGGGGACGTAGGTTTCAGTTTCAGTTGGATAGGCAACCATCAGGTAATTACCAGAGGGTAGGTCGACAAATTCATAACTGCCATCGGGTTCCAGAAATACCGAATCGTTGAGAGGTGAACGCTGGTATAAGGTATACCCGAATATTTTTACATAGCCATTGTTTATAATATCGCCATCCTTATTCCGGACTGTTCCGCTCAGATTTTTGGTAAAAGCGTATTTGCCAAGAAAAAGTCCGGAGGTATTTGTCAGGGCAAGATCTACTTCATCTATTGCGCTGGAAGGTCCTAAAAAATTCCCGGCAACATAAGTATTGCCATAGCCATCGCCTGTAATTTTTTTAATGTTTAGTAGACCGTCAGGAGTATTAAACTGCCAGTAGGTATATTCAGAAGTTCCATCCGATAAGATCTTTGTAAGATAAAGGGTCCCCTCTATTATATTTTCGGCTATTGGTTCAGCACCTATTGTAAGCTCTGTATAAGATGTTCCTGAGAGGTAAAGATTTCCGTAATCATCAATCCGGGCTCCTTCAATAAAATTATCTCCTTGTCCTGTCCCTTGGATGGTCCAGTCAGGGATAAAGGTATTACTATTTATGCCGGCTATCATAATATCACTGGTACCTGTTTGGGAATTGGGTAAAATATAGGCTCCTATGAAGACTGAAGATCCGTAGAATTCGCTGCATAGGATTAAATTTCCATCCACGTCCCTACCGAGGTAGGAAGTCTTCCTGTTGGGGTCATAGAAAGGAATTTGTGTAGTATAGTAGTCGGAGAGTAAATAATTGCCTGTTTCGGTAAATTCTACCATCACAAGATTATAAGCGTTGTTTGTGCTTAAGTGATCATGACCGGAAATACTAAGTATGTCGCTGTTATAAAGTCCTGACGCAACAACATGATTGTTATCGGTCAGGATAATATCGTCGATATAGTCGAGCGAATCGCCCCGGAAAACTCTGGCCCATTGCGCGGAACCATCCGATTTTAAGTATCGGGCAAGAAAGCAATCAATTGCCAGTGAATTATAGACAGAGTCACCTCCGAAATAGAAGGATCGGTAGCCCTCATGCACCCCTCCCAGGTAAAAGTAACCGAGAGGCGTATTTTTGATCACAGTACCGCGAATACCTGCATTATCCTGTTCGGTATTGTAGGGACAATTTCTGAACCAGGCAATTTCTCCTTGGGTATTTATTTTGGCAACAAACAACATATCGTCATTATGTAATCCGGTAATTGTCCGGTCGTGAAGACAGGCCGTGTCGCCTCTGAAATAACCTGTTGTATATACATCCCCCAACTCATCAATGAAAAGATCGTTTACCTGTATTTCAGGAAGGGAGTCAGTTATACATAAAAGTGAATAGGCCCAGTTAATCCTTCCGGTTTTTGAAATTTTAGCCACAATGGGTGTAATCTGGTCGGTATCAGATGAAAGAGTCATATCATTAAATAAAACAGAACTGCTGTTTTCAGCGGTCAGTGCAATTACGAGTTCTCCCCTGTTACTCAGGTTCATTTCTGTTGGACGGATTTTAGTATCCATTTCCTGGCCATTTGCCGAATATAACCAAATCAATTTTCCGGTGGGATCAATTTTCAGTACAAACGTATTTATTGTTTGTGTTCCTGTTATACCCGGAACAGAATCGTTGCCATATCGGAAACTGGCACTTTCAAAAGTTCCTGCAAGGTATGTATTTCCCAATGTATCGGATAACATGAAAAGTATTTCTCCATTGGAGCTAGTACGCAAATATTTCCAGATAGGAATATCGTTTTGAGCCATCGTTAAAGAAACATGGAATAAAATGAATCCGGTGATAGCGATGTACCTTAAGAATCCAGGAGTTTTCATTGTTTGATGTTTTTTGGATTTTACTTATGGATTTTTACCCGTTATTTTTCAATTACATACAGCCAGATTATAATTTGATCCCAACTACAAGAATATCATCTATCTGTTCATTTATACCCTTCCAGTTTTCAATTGTTTCATTTAACCGGACTTTTTGTTCTTCCATTGGCAAAAGACTCACTTCGGACAATAGTTTCCTGAAATTCACTGACATGAATTTTTTATCTTCCGGACCACCAAACTGGTCGGCATAACCATCGGAATACATATAAATACGATCTCCTTTACTATAGTTGATGGTTTCAGTAGAAAACGGGGGCATTTCTCCAAAATGAAAACCAACCGGCATTTTATCACCCTTAAATACCAGGATTTCTTCACCGCGGATTAGTATAAGCGGATTATAGGCACCTGCAAATTGAAGTACACTTTTATCGGGATCGATGATACAAAGTGCCACATCCATTCCATCTTTTGCGTCTTCTTCTTTCCCGGTTTGCCAGAGGGTTTTGGTCAGATGTTCTCTGAGAGTATCCAGAATTTTTCCGGCATTTATCCGTTTTTTCTGGGCAGCTATCTCATTTAAAATGCTAATACCAAGCATACTCATAAAAGCTCCCGGAACCCCGTGTCCTGTGCAATCGGCAGCTACAACAACCAGTTTATTTTCGATGCTGTTAATCCAGTAAAAGTCTCCGCTTACAATATCGCGTGGTTTGAACAGAATAAAGTACTCGGAAAGAAAATTATCTATAAACTCGCTCTTTGGAAGTGCAGCTACCTGAATCTTCTCTGCATATTCAATGCTGTCGGTAATTTCTTTTTTCTGTAATGCAATCTGATCGCGTTGTTTTTCAATTTCAAGGGTTCGTTCTTTTACCTTTTGGGTGAGAACCTGCTTGTCATGTCGCAATTTACTCTCGCGCAGACGAAGAATGAGGATAAAAAGCGCGATAGCAGCCAGTACTTCCAATGTGTGGAACCACCAGGTTTGCCATACCGGTGGCCTGATCTCAAAGTTGAATGTTGCCGGAGTATCTGTCCAGACACCGTCGCAATTAGCCGCCAGAACCTTGAATAAATATTTACCCGGAGGAATCTTCCGGTAGGGGGGTGTCTTAATCTCGCCTGTCGGTTCCGACCAGTCACTATCATAACCACTTAAAATATACTTATACCGATTTTTTTCAATAATGGTATAGTGCAGGCCTATATAGTTAAAAATCAGATTGTTTTTATTATAGGGCAGTATTAAATCAATGGGTAGTTGATTTACGGAATTACAACCGGAAGCATATTTCAGAATTGAAGCTGTATCGTTATAGAAACTGATACCGGTAATGTAAATGCGGGGAGCATCAGTATATACAAAATCATTTTTCGGCATGTATTTTACGGCTCCTTTCACTGTTCCAAACCACAGTTCATCCCCCGATGTAGTAATAGCAGCACCCAGCGATGTTTCGCCGGGCAGGAAACCTTCCAGTGCTCCATAGTGTGTTATATTGAAATTGTTAGGATTAATGCGATCGAGACCCATATTATGGCCTGCCCAGATAAAACCTTGCTTGTCTGCCAGGATAGAAAAAATAATATCCGATTGAAGTCCCTCGTGAGCTGAAATATTTATACAGGTAATGGACCAGTCCGCGTTCAGCTTTACTTTTGAAATACCCTTGTCGGTAGCTATCCAAGCTATGCCTTCCTGATCAAAAGCAATATCGTTGCAGTAATCGTAAGGAAGACCCTCTTCAATGCCGTAATTGTGAAAATTTTCCCCGTCAAATATGGATAATCCATTCCAGGTAGCACACCATATATTTTTATATTTGTCCGATGCAATGTTCCATACATTATTATCGGCAAGACCATCATCTATTGTGTATTGATAATACTTATGCTGATCATATCTGATCAATCCTTGTCCTGTGGCGCAATAGATGATTCCGTCCAGGTTAATTAAATCTGTAGCCCATTCGTCTTCTGCTCTTTTGAATATTTCCGTGTAAGGGATACGTGTCGTTTGGCCATTGTTCAAAAGGGTAAGACCAAAATAAGTGCCTATCCATATTCTATCCTGACTTTCCGGCAGAATAGACGGAACATCAGGTTTTACCGGTAGGCCGTTTCGACTATCGTATTGCCTGATTACTTTGTTATTCCATAGAATATTTAATCCACTTGTGGTACCCAGAAATATGGTATTATGTGATTCTGCTATACTCTGAATAACGATATCGTTATTAATAAAACCTTCATTAAAAATCTGAAAGATAACTTTTCCATATTTTGACAGTCCGTTGGTTGTAGCAATCCAGATATTGCTGTTGCTATCCTCAAAGATTCTTAATATATTATTGTAAACAAGATTATTTTTTTCAGTAATGTGAATTGAAACATTCCCTTCCAATAAAATGATCCCGTTTCTTTGAGTTTTAGCCCAGATTCTTCCCCGCGAATCATAAAGAATCTGGTTGATTACATCATCCAGTTCCGGGCATTCCAAAACCTTATCTACCCTGTTATTTACGATTCGATATATTCCCGTGCTATAAGATGTGCTGGCAATAACGGTATCGTAACCAGCCGGTATTACACATAAACTGGTGTTACTTTTCAGGAAATTTCCTCTGTCAAAAATTGTGGTATCACCTTCAGTTACATGTATTATTCCTTTCTTATCTGTAGCAAACCACAAAGAGCCAGGCCTGTCTTCAGTAATACTATGCACGGTAACCGAATGAAACTGGGGATCCTCTACTCTGTGTAGTTCATTATCAAAGTAGAATAGAGAACCAATAATTGAAAACCAGACTTTTCCATCGGATGCGACATAAAAGGATATTATTTTTCCGATTTCCTCATTATTATATTCGTTGAAATTTACAGTGGTGTCTGGTTTTATAAGCGATATTCCTTCATGAGATAGATACCAGATATTTCCATATGTATCTTCTGAAATAGCGAGTGCATAATCCGATACCAAGCCATTTTCCGTATTGAGCTTTCGAATGGAATTATTACTGATAATAGCCAACCCTGAACTTTCCGTAGCCAGCCATTTCTGGCTTTTTTTGTCAATAAAAACATCGACCACATTATTGTCTGGCAGTCCATTTTCAATTGTATAGGTATGAAAATTATAACCATCAAATTTTACCGCTCCGGACTGAGTGGCCAGCCACAGATATCCCTGCTGATCCTGCTCGATATCATAAATAAGGTTGGATGGTAAGCCGTTGGCACCTGTATAATTATCGAATGGAATATATTGTGCATAAACCGGCTGGCAGCAGATAAAAATACTAAAGAGGGCTATTAAAATGCTGTTCCTCATTAGAAATGATGTCTATGACTTAGTAAAGATAAGAAAGCCTGTACATTATTGGGGAAGGAGTAATTAACAAAACAATCCGTCTGGTAATAGTGCTCCTGACGGACAAATGACAATAGAAAACCCGCTTATTAGCGGGTGTGATTATTTTGTAACAAGGTATTGCTGATTTTCCGGCTCAAAATTAAAGAGATCATAGTCTGGCCATTTATCTACCTGGCGAAGAGCGGTAAACATGGATCGCGAGAGTTCGTTATGAATTCGTTTGCGTTTGTTTGTAGTTGTATTGAAAAGCACCACCCAGTTTACTTCATTTTGATGTCGCATTATCAGAGCTGTAGTTCCGGTAAGGGTTCCGGTGCGCCACCAGGTTCCATAGCCATCGCTACCTTTCCAGCCTATGAGATCTTCGGTACGGCGTTTTGCATTAGTCATATATTCAATGGTAGTTTTTGAGAGGATATCGGGCCGGCTATCAAAACCATCAATGGCAACCATAAGTTTAGCCAGTTCCGGTGCCGAGGCTATCCATCCTCCTGCTGCACCGAGGAGTTCTATATTGTTTCCCCCGTATTCGGGTGGTACCAGATCATGCGAACCATTATACGACCAAACCAGAAATTCACGTGTGAGGTCGTAATATCTTACTTCGTTAGGAAATCTTTCATCATAAAAGCTTTTACCTATATGGATATCGTAAATACCCAGCGGATGGAGAATAGCAAATTGTACGTAATCTTCGTATTCCATTCCTGTAACTTTTTCGATGACCTCACCCAGAATACAATATCCCAGGTTGGAATAGCTGTATTTCTTACCTGGCGTATAATCGAGTTTATCGGAAAGTACATATTCAATAATTACAGGCATAGTTGCCGGAGGCTCGACATCCATAAGATGGGCAACATAAAGCGAATTAAATACTGGATCTCCTTTTTTCCCATTCCAACCGGCAGTATGATTCAATAAATGATGAATAGTAATCTCCTCATAACGCTTATCCTCATATCTAAGGTAGGCCGAGTCATTTAAAATTCCATTGGGGCCAAATACCTGTTGATTGATTGAAAGCTTTTCATCTTCAATAAGTTTCATGATAGCTACTCCGGTGATAAGTTTCGATACACTCGCTATACGGAAAAGATTTTTAGGCCCCATCGAATCACTTACTTCCTTATCGGAAAGACCAAATCCTTTGGAATATACCAGCCTTCCTTCTTTTGCAATGGCTACCGATGCACCTACAATATCGAAGCGATTTATAAAATCGGTAATAATACTGTCGAAGACATCAAGATCTGATCCATCAACAATATTATTTGATAGCTTGTGTGAAAGTGGAATGGCACCAGGTTCAATATAATTTCTACTGCTCTCGTGTTTGAATGAGAAGGTTATTGTAATTTCTCCAAGGAAAAACAATAAGAACAGGCTTATAGTAATAAGTGTTTTCAGTCTCATTTGAGAAATTGTTTTTCTTCAATAGAAACGCTGGAATAAGCATGTATAAGCTTTCTGACAGAATTCTTCGCTTTGTATTTGAAACTACATGTAATCATAGGCTTTGCTTATCAATCAGCGTAATTAATACTATACAGTACTCTATTGAAATACAAAATGATCTAAATGATTGTCAGCACATTCTTCTAAATAACAACTAACTTCCATGGTTGTTGTATAATACAAATATACCGCATTTCATTAGAGCGGAATATGTTTTTTTTTCAACATTCGGTTTCGTGTTGTTAATATGTTATTTTTTTTGATTAACGTTAACGGGATGATTATTAGTATTGATGCTATTTCCTGTCTGTAAATATTTGTTGCAAAATCAACTTTTTTTTATCCGGTTTGTTATTAATTAATAATACCGATATTATGAAAGAGATATTATGCATTTCAGCACTACTACTTTTTATGGGCTGTACATCCAGAAGCCAGGAATCAGAGAACATTAACGATAGGGAAGAATCTATGTATACTTTCAAGAAAAGTGAACAGGAATGGAAAGGGGAATTATCCTCCGAAGAATACAAAGTATTAAGGCAGTGTGGAACCGAATTACCCGGTACGGGTAAATATTATCACCACTATGAACCCGGGAAATATATTTGTGCCGCTTGCGGTCAGGTACTTTTCGATTCGGAAACAAAGTATGCTTCAGGATCGGGATGGCCCAGCTTCTATGATGTAATTTCCGGCAGCAATGTGGTTTTGATTGAAGATAACAGTATTGGTATGATTCGAACCGAAGTAAAATGTTCGAAATGTGGAAGCCATTTGGGTCATGTTTTCCCTGACGGGCCGGCACCTACAAATCAGAGGTACTGTATCAATTCGGTTGCCATGGGATTTATTCCGCGAGACTCAACGGATATTAAATAAAAAAAAGGAACCTCAGGATTTATTCCCGGGATACCTTTGTTATTTTAAGGAATCTGAAATATCCCTTATTGTATCGAATTATCTTTTATCGTGCAGCCAATGGCTTTCGTAAAAGCCGGATCCGGATTTTTTCCAGCGAGTAATGCTTCAATAGCATCTTCCAGGTAAGTCTGGGTCACTGCACCGGCATCCTGATAATTATCATCGATTGTACCTATATATTTTACCACCAGCATACCACTTTCTTTACGCAGTAAATACACATGGGGTGTGCGTGTAGCTCCATACATTTTGTATACTTCCTGTGTCTCATCGACCAGGTAGGGGAAGGTAAATCCCTTTTCATTCGCCCTTACTTTCATGGCAGCATAGGAATCCTCAGGTACGATTTCAGGATCGTTTGGATTAATGGCAATAACCGGATAACCTTTGTTACTGTATTTTTTATCCAGTTCAACAATCCGATCTTCATAAGCTTTTGCAAAAGGACAATGGTTACAGGTAAAAATAACCACGAAACCCTTGGCATCGGGATAATCGGAAAGACTAACCATTTTTCCATCGATGTTCTTCAAGGAAAAATCAGAAGCCTTATCTCCAACTTTATA
>CAZQCO010000079.1:0-17248 GCA_964592225.1 uncultured Bacteroidales bacterium | reverse complement strand
AATAATTTCAATTCCAAACACTTCAGGCTATCAATCCTGGGATGTTGTAAAAAAGGTTATAAAACTGGATACAGATCAGCATGTGTTGAAGCTGGTTGTTGACGGTGATTTCTTAAACCTTGATAAAATGATATTTGAAAAAATATGAAATCGTTCAATTGACTACAATAATAAATAAAACATTCAGATAATGTTTTTTCTATCGAATAGCATATTGAAAGGAATTATCATTAAAATAATTATACATGAATTATATTTATTATCTATAAACTACAGTGGATTAATTAGTTCACTGAATGATTTAAGGAATAGAACATTAGATTCCATGAAATTCAAATTATTGATATATCATAAAACTGAATAAAGATGAATGCACATAGTCCAAAAATAACTTGTATGTATATTTTATTGCTTGTAAATGCAATACTATTGTCAACATTAAAAATGCAAGCCCAGTCTTATGCCACCTGGTATAATAATGCACAGGAACGGATTGATACGCTACGTAAGGGAGATTTTGGAATTCAAATATTTGACAAAAGCGGACAACCTTTTGAGGGGCCGGTATCTGTGCATTTGGTAAAACATGAATTTCCTTTTGGAATAGCTTTCGATCTTTATGAAGTCCCCGGAACTATGGGAAATACCTATTCTACTAGTGAAACAATTCAGGCCGATTCCGATGCTGAAATCTATCAGACGGAAAGGTGGAACGATTACCTGGCCTATGCCATTCCTGTGGAAAGTGGCAAGGATTACGAAATTACGCTGAAGTTTGCAGAAATATACTTTAGTGCAGGGGGTTCCAGAATATTTGACGTACTTGTGGAAGGGCAGCAATTCCTTGATGATTTCGATGTATTTTCCACAGCTGGTGGAAGAAATATTGCTCTAGATACCTCTATTGTTGTAACTGCCACAAAAAGTACTATCAGCATTGAGTTAACCGCTTCACTCGACAATGCTGCTATAAAAGGGATTGTAATAACGGAAGAAGGGGGTGCAAATGTTGTCCGTATCAACTGTGGTGGGCAGGCACTAACCACGCTGGATGGAAACCAATACGTTAGTGAAGAAGGTTATTTTGATCCGGAGGTTTTCACCGTGTCCACCAGGGAACAATGGATGAAGGCAGCCATGTATAAGTACTTTAACTACGGGGCTTGCGGTAATTCATTCAAATGGAGCGGAATTCAACCTCAACATACCGCTCCAGACTATACTAATTTTGAAAATGCCGTCCAATGGACCCAAAGTATAGGTTGGGACCTGAGGGCTCATACCCTGCTTTGGGGAGGTAACGACGACCACTCAATGCCAGCCTGGGTTCGCGAACTTCCCACACCGGAAGCCATTACCGATACCTGCAAAATGAGGGTTATTCGTGAGGTGACACGCTATAGAGGAATTATTAAAGAATATGATGTTATTAATGAACCTTTGACCGGTCATGCCGATTGGCTGCGAAATACGGTTGGCGATTCCATTCTTTGGAACTGTTTTAAATGGGCACGTTCCGCCGATCCGGATGCTGAATTATTTATCAACGATTACAATGTAGAATTCAATTGGGGGCAGGCTGCAGAATACCGCGACCTTATTTTGCAAATTATAGAAAATGGTGGCCCGGTTACCGGGGTTGGTATACAGGCACATTTCTGGGATTGTTGCCGACCCAATGTGGATGAATTGGTAAAAAATCTGAATATTGTTGCTGAAGCTGGTTTACCAATGCGTTTAACGGAATATGACTGGGGAACTGACCTAAACCAGGAACAGCAGGCTGCAGATTTTATCAAAGTGCTCACCGTAGCTTTTTCACATCCCTCAGTGAATGGAATGATATGTTGGGGACTAAGCGACGAAGGAGTATGGAGAGAGAACACCGGATTTTTTGATGCCAATCACAAACCTAAGTTCGCCGCAGATACGCTTCTGTATTATACAAAAACCAAATGGACTACTAACTTCGATTCAGTAATTAACGGGGATACCCTTGTATTTAATGCTTATTTTGGCGATTATGAAATCGAAGTAATGTTCAACGATACGCTTAAGGTATTCACTGTCCCCTGCCTGAAAGAATATGCAGACTCTGTTTTTGTCTTATATGAAGAAGATGCCTTTTTAAAGGGACCCGAACTGCTTAGTGCTGAATTGGAAAGCGATGATATAGTTAAACTTACCTTCGATAAGTCAATTGAACCTGCTTCTGTCAAAAAGAGCGATTTTAAGTTCTTCTCCAATTATGAAATTGGCATTGACAATATTCAGGTGGATCAGGATAATTCCAATGAATTATTAATGGATTTGAGTGCAGCGGTTACAGCAGGTGATTATATATCCGTATCGTATTTCCCCGGAGACCTGGCGGGTACTGATGGTAGCCTGGTTAATGCCTTTGGTCCGGAGGGTTTATATAACCCTGGAGCTGAACTCGGGAAGATATTTTCTATCACAGCAGATAACTTTATTAAAGTATATCCGAATCCGGCTTCCGACATAATTAATATTGTTTGCGACTCAGCTCCATTTCAGGTAATACTGATAAATAGCCTTGGAGCCGAAGTTTTCTCCGGATCGTCTTCCTCAAATGAGCTGCAAATAGATGTTAACAAGTTAAAGAGTGGTATCTACCTCATAAAAGTCGTCGATACGGAACACAATATGAACATCCGAAAAATTATATTGAAATAAAATCTTTTAAATCATAAAATGAATGAGTTGTGACATTGCAACTCATTCGAACCTGTGTCATTATCTATTATAAAAATCCTTTTATCTCTGCTTGCCGTAGACTACGTCTAATCACCTGTAAAAGTTAGTCTGTGAAAAACGATAAATTGTCTCACAAACCCCTCAATTAAATGTACAACATCAGTTACCAATGCTGTTGTATTCTTACTATTTTCAGAAGCATTCCACTGACATATTTCATTTCTTAACCTTCAGACCTAGTTCAGCCGCTTTCTTCATCATGAAACCATAGGCTTCATCGTACCGGTTATGTATTTCACCTTCCAGTATCGCTTCTTTAATGGCATTCTTAATGATTCCCACTTCACGGCAGGGTCTGATATTGAATGTCTTCATTATCATATCGCCTGTAACCGGAGGTTGAAAATTCCTGACGGCATCCTTTTCCTCGATTTCTTTAAGTTTTTGCCTGACAATTTTAAAATTGGCCAGGTATTCTTTCACCTTAGCATCGTTTTTCGAGGTGATATCAGCTTCGCAGAGCAACATCAGGTCATCGATATCATCACCGGCATCGAACAGCAGCCGACGAACCGCACTATCGGTTACTTCATCCTGCGAAAGAACAATAGGGCGCAAATGAAGTTGTACCAGTTTCCTGACATATTTCATCGAACTTCCCAGCGGAAGTTTCAAACGCCGGAACACGCTTGAAACCATTTTAGAGCCCAGGTAATCGTGTCCGTAAAATGTCCAGCCTATTTCAGCATCAAACCTTTTGGTGGCAGGTTTAGCTATATCATGCATCAGGGCGGCCCAACGAAGCCATAGATCATCTGATTTACGGGCCACATTATCCAGCACTTTCAGTGTGTGAAAGAAATTATCCTTATGACCTTTGCCCTCGATCTTTTCCGTACCCTTCAATTTTTGCAGTTCAGGGAAAATGATGCTCAGAAGTCCTGTTTGTTCAAGCAGCCGGAAGCCTACAGAAGGTTTTGTTGCCGCCACAATCCTATTTAGCTCAACTGCGATCCGCTCCATGGAAACAATCTCAATTCGCTCTTTATTTTTCGATATGGCTTTAAGGGAGGCTTCCTCAATCTGAAAATCCAGTTCCGTAGCAAACCTGATGGCACGCATCATGCGCAGAGGATCGTCGGAATAGGTTTTGTCAGGATCGAGAGGAGTCCGGATTATTTCCTTTTCCAGATCCTTTAAACCATCAAAGGGATCAATAAGTTCCCCATACGTGTTTTGATTCAGTGAAATGGCCAGGGAATTTATAGTAAAGTCTCGCCGCAGCTGATCATCAATCAGGGTACCATCCTCAACAATAGGTTTTCGTGAATGGCTGCGGTAGGATTCTTTGCGTGCACCGACAAATTCAATTTCACTATTGTTAAAGTTGAGCATGGCAGTACCAAAATTTTTAAAAACATGTACTTTAACTCCCTTCACTTTTTTGGCTACCTTTTGGGCAAGCTCAATACCACTGCCTATTACCACAATATCGATATCCTTTGAAGGTCTTTTGAGTATCAAATCCCGCACATAACCGCCAATAACATAGCATGTCAGATTTTTCTCACTTACAATATCGGATACAATTTTAAAAACCGGATGTTTCAGTTCTTCTCTCATATAAAAATAAAAGCGAGTAAAAATACAAATCTAAATTTTTTTCTGTCGGTCTGTGAATAAGAAAACACCTTTCTCTCATTAAGAAAAGAGTTATTGTCACTTTTTCTCCATGAGTCAATATTTATAAGGATCGGGAAACCAACATGAAAATTTATTTAGATTACTTTGTTTTAATAGATTATTTTTAACTGATTTAATAAATTCTCTCCATAGAAAGCAATGAGATGGAAATTATTGGTTTGATACCTGCAGGAGGAATAGGAAGCCGGCTCGGTAAAAGTCCGTGCAGTAAGGAAATTTTTCCGGTTCCACTATCGATGAACGATAAAATATCTGTTGTATCTGAGAACCTCATCCACTATTTCAAATTAGCTGATATCACCCGTATCTATTTTATTCTTCGGAAAGGGAAATGGGATATACCGGAATATTATGGCGACGGTTCAGCGTATGATGTCAATATTGGATATCTTATTATGAACCTCCCCTTCGGAACACCTTTTACAATAGATCAGGCCTACCCGTTTATAAACAATAAGATAGTCGCTCTGGGATTCCCCGATATACTTTTTAAGCCTGAAAATGCTTATACTGCTTTATCTGAAAAACTGATCCATGGAGAATCGGATGTCGTTTTGGGCTTGTTTCCCATAACAAGTTACCTGAAATGGGATATGGTCGAATTCGATAGAAACAATCGGGTGAAAAACATTGTTATCAAGCAGGACAGACCTGATCTTAAAATGGGTTGGACCAATGTAATGTGGAAACCGGGATTTACAGAATTCATGCACAGATATCTGAAAGATTTTATAGGCAAATACCCGGATGGAATGTTTAAATTGCCTGACAAATCTGTAAGAGAACTGTATATCGGGGATATCATCCAGGAAGCCATTTTACAAGGTATGAAGGTAGATTATGTGAAATTTGATGATGGCCAGTCAATCGATTTGGGCACTCCGGACGATCTTCGTAAGTACTTAATAGAGCAATTGAAATAGTTAAAATATAGATGCTTTCATCAGAAGAAAAAGAATTATACAGCCGTCACCTTTTAATTAAGGGATTTACCGAAGAGCATCAGAAAAAGTTATCTGAAGCCAAGGTATTGGTTATAGGTGCCGGTGGACTTGGAACTCCAGTATTACTTTATCTTGCCGGTGCCGGAATCGGAAAGCTTGGAATAGTTGAATACGATACCATTCAACTTTCCAACCTGCCCCGGCAGGTCGCTTATAGCAAAAAAGATCTGGGTCAGCTTAAAACTGAAATCATACGGGAGAAGCTGAACTTTCTGAATCCATTATGTGAGATGGATGTTTATAATGACACCTGGGCCAGTAAAAATGCCAGTCAGATAGTCGGGGGGTATGACATTCTGATTGACTGTTCAGATAATTTTGAAACACGATACCTGAGCAACGGCATCAGCAAAAAATTCAATATTCCCATGGTATACGGGGCAGTGCATGAATTTGAAGGCCAGATGTCCGTATTTAACTATAAGGGGAGCAAGAGTTATACCGATCTGTTTCCGGAAAAAGAAGACCAATCATCCGAAAAACATGTTGGAGTTATAGGTCCGCTGGCAGGTATAATAGGGAGTATGCAGGCCGCCGAAACTATTAAAATAATCACCGGATTAGGAAATATCCTGACCAACAGACTGTTTATTATCTCTTTGAAGCATAACCGGATACAATACATGAACTTCTGAGATTCCCGGTCCCTCCCATACAAAATATTCTGTTTTTTCTTTCCGTAATTTTATTATAATTTTGTATCAACTTCTCGATGGGGGGTGCCTTAATATAGCGGGCTGAGATCATACCCCATGAACCTGATCCGGATAATGCCGGCGCAGGGAGAAAGTGAAGCAACGAGAATCGTTGTGGATGAGTAGTTAACCAAATATTTGTATTACCATGTTACGCTATGCTTTTGCAGCGTTGTTATTCTTCGTAACAACTACTGTTTTCCCCCAATATAGTATTGAGGGAACAATAAGCAATGAAAAAGATGCCATCCTGGAAGGAGCCAGTATTCTAATCCGGGAAAATAACCTCGGTACTATCAGTGACAGATCAGGTAAGTTTATACTCGAAGAACTGGACGAAGACAACTATACCCTTCAGGTTTCTTATATGGGCTATGAAACTCTTATTCGAACTGTTTATGTCGATAAGAATATCTCACTTGATTTTAAACTGCAACCGTCCACTTTCTGGGGCGAGGAAATCATTGTTCGTGCAACCCGGGCCGATAAAAATACTCCTACAACCTATACAGTAGTTGAAAAAGCTGAAATTGAGAAACAGAACCTCGGACAGGATCTTCCCTATTTACTCAGCATGGAACCATCGCTGGTATATTCTTCCGATGCCGGTGCTGGTGTGGGCTATACCAGTTTGTGGATCAGGGGGAGCAACATACAGCGAATTAATGTTACTATAAATGGTATTCCTCTGAATGATCCTGAATCGCATGGTGTATTCTGGGTGAATATGCCCGACTTTGCAAGCTCCATACAAAGTGCGCAAATACAGCGCGGAGTAGGAACATCGACCAATGGAGGTGGAGCCTTTGGCGCCACAATGAATCTTGAGACCAACTATATTAATCGGGAAGCATTCGGCCAGATCAGCAGCTCATTTGGTTCGTTCGATACATGGAAAAATACCTTCCGGGCAGGAACGGGTCTGATCAAAGAGAAATGGGCCTTTGAAGGAAGAGTATCCTCCCTTACCTCCGATGGGTATATCGACAGATCATCCTCCAATCTGAAATCGTTTTTTCTTCAGGGAGGGTACTATGGAAATTCAACAGTGATCAAGGCAGTTATTTTCGGTGGAAAAGAAAGAACCTACCAGGCCTGGTATGGTATAGATAAGGAAACCCTGGAAAGTGACCGGACTTTTAACTGGGCAGGTGCTATATATGATGAAAACTGGAATATTACCGGTTTTTATAATAATGAAACTGACAACTATCAGCAGGATCATTACCAGCTGCATATTTCGCAGCTACTTGCTCCCGGATGGCATTTTAACGGAGCATTGCATTATACCTATGGTCGTGGCTACTATGAGCAATATTATTCCAATGAATACCTGGCTGATTACCCGATCGGGATTCAGTATTTCGGATACGACAGCCTGCTGACGTCAGAAGGATTTCAATACTATTACCACGATACAATTTCGTATGGCGATATGATTGTCCGCCGATGGCTCGATAACCACTTTTACGGGACCACATTTGCATTCCATTACAGTTCATCCAGATCACAGTTCACCCTGGGCGGAGCTTATAATAAATATGCCCATGCTAAACACTACGGTGAATTAATATGGGCAGAATTTGCAGGTGATACAAAAGCAGGAGATAAATTTTATAACAATGTATCAGATAAAACGGATCTGAATATTTACAGTAAGCTCGATTATTCGCTTACAACTTATTTAAGTCTGTTTGCCGACCTGCAGATAAGACAAGTGGATTACACTGATGACGGAACTGATAAAGGAAACGATACCATCGCAATAGATGATGAATTTCTGTTCTTCAATCCTAAGGCCGGTATTACCTATGTCCTGAAAAATATCGGGACCCTTTATGCTTCGTATGCTGTATCTCATAGGGAACCTATCCGTACCGATTTCCTTGATGCTCCTGCAGGTGTTGTACCAAAACCTGAACAGCTGCAGGATATTGAGGCCGGTATCCGAAGGCAGGGAAAAATATTCCATTATGCTGTTAACGGTTATCTGATGCTTTATACAAATCAACTGGTACTTACCGGTGAGATAAACGATGTTGGATCTCCCGTCAGAGCCAATGTTGGAAAAAGCTACCGTTTAGGATTGGAAGCTGATGCAGATGTACTTCTAAATAAGTATTTCTCATTTCGTGGCAATATTGCCTTAAGTAAGAACCTTACGGATTATAGACAAATTGAATACGAAGAGATTGTGGAATATACCCATGTGCCCCTACCCTTTTCTCCATCCCTTGTAAGTGGGGTAGATATTAACATTGCTCCTTTCGACTTTCTTGAAGCAACTATCAACGGTAAATTTGTTAGTCGCCAGTATCTTGACCTGACAGGCAGTGACCAAAAAAGTCTCGATCCATATTTTATTAACAACCTGATTATTGCCTGGTCAATCAGGACTAAATCCCTACATACATGCAGACTTTCGCTTCAAATTAACAATCTTTTCAATGTTTACTACACTTCCAACGGATATGTCTGGGAAGGCGTTCCCTACTATTATCCTCAAGCAGGTCTTCACATGATGGCAGGAATCGATTTGCGATTCTGAGTGTTAATAAAAAAAATTGGAGTTTATCTATTAAATCGCATATATTGCGTCCTATAGAATTAAGACTGGTTTGCATTGCAACTCTCAAAATTTATGCTTTCGACCGACTTATTCTAGGTTTAGTTTTAGGGTTTTGAATCAGGGGATATCCATCCCCTGATTCTGTTTTATAAGCTTTCAGAATCCATTTCTTTCAGAATCTTCTCAATTTCCTCTTCCGTGCCATGCAATTTACTCTTACAAAACTTGATGAGTTCAGATGCTTTTTTCACATGAGCTGAAAGCTGATCGACATCCAACTCCTGATTTTCAAGTTTTGTTAATATAGACTGCAATTCTGAAAATGCTTCCCCATAACTTAATTTCTTTGATGTCATGACGTTAGTTTTTTTATTGTACTTCTAATTTTTCCCTTATATAATAATGTTTCTATTGTATCTCCCTCGATCAAAGAATCCATATCCTTTAACGATTTATTGTCCTTAAAAGTAATGGAATATCCTCTTTTCAACACATGCTGCGGATTTAACAATCGTATCCGGTCAAACAACGAAACCAGTTCGTGTTCAGATTTCTTAAAGTAGTAAGTCAATTCACGGTGTAATAAATGAGCATACGATTCGATTACCACAATGCGGTCTGCAATCTGCTTATGTGCCATCACTCCTACTGTCACCTCTCTGCGATGTAGATCCAATCTTTTGCCGTGCACTATCTTTCGGGTATGGTTGATCAGCAGATTATTACAATAAATCAATTCCGACCGGATAGTATTGAGATTATCTTTAAGATTAAGTTGAATATTTTTTATTGTCAGTATAAGTTCATCATTCCTGCTTTCAAGAAATAATCCCGCTTCCACTGCAATTCTATTGGCCACCTCATCGAGTAATTCCTCAGCCCGGTTCATATTATCGATAAGGAATTCGGCTACGGCAGTAGGAGTTTTTAACCGGGTGTGTGCCACAATGTCAACTACCGAATCGTCCTGTTCATGTCCTATCCCAGTAAGTACAGGAAGTGGAAATTGTGTGATATGGTACGCCAGCCAATAGCTGTTAAAACAACTCAGGTCGGCTTGCGAACCTCCTCCCCGGATAATAATTACCGTATCGAAAAAATTTTCATGATCGTAAATCCTGTCAAGAGCACTGATAATCGATTTTTCGGCTTCATCGCCCTGCATAATCGCAGGAAACAGTCTACAATAAAATTTGTAGCCTGCAACATTATGCTGTAACTGATGAATAAAATCGCCATATCCGGCAGCTGTTTCAGAAGATATGACCGCAATTTTCCGGCAAAGGAAGGGTAACTCCAATTCCCTGTTCATCTCAATCACTCCTTCCTGTGTCAGACGATCGATAATCTTTTGCTTGCGAACAGCCAATTCGCCCACCGTATAGGTAGGTTCAATATCAAGTATGTTAAGACTCAGGCCATAGACTTCATGGAATTCCACACTTACTTTTACGAGAATTCCCAGTCCGTTAACCAGCGATTGCCCTGTGGTAGTTTCGAAATAGGGTTTCACCAGACGGAAAGTCGCTGCCCATATTGTTGCGCGGTTACGGGCTATAATCTGATCCGATTCCTGATCTTTCTGAACCAGTTCGAGGTAGCAATGCCCGCTATAATTGACTTTGATCTCGCTAATCTCACCTATTACCCAGCAGGTTTTTTCGGTACCGGCTTTAATCACATCTTTTATCCGGGTATTAAGTTCGAGCAGGGAAAGTGCATCAGCCTGCATAATGTATTATCGTTTTGAAAAAAGTAAGCTATATATGCGACCTGATAATCGGATCTCAAGTATATATATACCGGTAGCCAGATTAGAAATATCCCTGACATCCGACATAAACTGCTGTCCTGTAATCTGAAGGATGTCCTGCCGCTGTAAACGACCCAACAGATCATAGATATTCAATGTAACTTCTTCATTACTTATCTCTTCAGGACGAAATACCTGGAGATAAAAATAATCAGTGACCGGATTGGGAAACAAAGTGAATGAAATAAAAGAGTCATCTTCAAATTCTTCAGGCGAGCGTAACAACCAGTCGGCCTTAACCATATCCGGAATTCCATAACCGTAAGCCGAGTCGGGATTGAAATACTGAGAAGCAGATTTGCGGATGGCCTCTATAATTTCAATATTAGTCGAATTAGGATTGGCCTGCCATAAACAAGCCGCCAAACCAGCAACTACTGGTGATGAACATGATGTACCGGAACAATAGACAAAGTTACCCGCTGAATATTGTGCTACTGTTAAGCGCCCTTGAGCAGCCACATCTGGTTTCACCCTGCCATCGTATGACGGTCCCCTGGAACTAAAATTAGTAATAATCCCTAATGAATCGACAGCGCCTATTGCCAGAATACTATCGGCATCGGCTGGGGTTCCGATCCTGAACCATGGATCGTCTCCCAGATTGCTGGCACTTGTAACTACTATCATACCCTTCCTTGCGGCTTGTGTTGCAGCTATGGATATAGGAGCAGTGCGACCATCCAGGTCGGAATATGTATGATTTTGAGCGGAATCATTAAATTCGGTATAGCCCAGTGATGAATTTATAACATCGGCTCCTATGCTGTCGGCAAATTCAGCCCCACATATCCAGTTATATTCTTCAATCAGGTATTCACTATTACCATCTTCGGTGCGGACTAAAATATATTCGGCATTTGGCGCCGTGCCAATAAGCATTTCCGGTTGGAACCCTCCCATAATAGAAAATACAGAGGAGCCGTGATTATGCGAATTAAAAAAATCCATACCGTCCTTAACAAAATCTTTCCAGGTAATTACCCTGTCCTCGTCCCAGATGTGGCGAAGTGAAGAAATAATATTAGCATTTGTAAAGCCCGCATCAAGCACAGCAATTAACATACCTTCGCCTGAATAACCCTGCTCATGAAGAACATCGCCATTCAACATGCTGATCTGATTATAGGAGAAGCCATATTGTGCAGGTATCGGAGAAATATATGTCTTAAATTTCGGATCCTCCAATTTTTCAATACTTTTTGTGATTCTTGGTTTGATCCTGATGATTTCTGATTTTATAAAATCCAGGGCAAGTAATGTATCCAGATAGCTTGTGTCATCCAGTTCGATAATGGCCCCGTTGAACCATTTGGAAATATTAATTATTGCAATGCCTTTGCCTGTTACCCGGTTCAGATATTCCGGATCGACAGGCAAATCTTCTTCTACGATTGCAATACCCTGGCGTATACGCCGGTCGATTGACCGTGCAGAGAGGAACTCTTCCGGTCTGTCGATTGAATAGGGAGTATTGTTTTTATCGGTAAATGATATCCAGTATTTGGGTAATCCTTCCTGTGCAAGAATTTCAAAGCTTATACAAAATAATAGTATCAGAGGAAATAATTTCTTCACGGCTTTACCCTGTTTATACAGAAATTTCATACTAAAGATACGAATGCTTACCTCGTATTAACAAATCAAATTGTCAAGGGTTTAGGATTTAGTATGATAAATAAGCGCGCTGGTCATTAAATCTGGATCCGATTACCTATCAATTGCCTGGATTTTCGATCACTCCACCTTCCTTGCTGGTAAAAAGTTCAATCTGTTAATAAAACTCTCTGCTCCCGGGCATAACATCATCAATGGTTGGTTCCTGGAATTTGCCGATATTTTCATCCACCATTTTAAAGAATTCCTGATCCTCGGCAATAATCTCATCCTCGTTTTCAGCCTTCCCGAAATAATAGTCGATTTCCGTTTTCAATTGCCCCTCATCGGTATAGAACAACCATTTACCATGCCTTTTATTATCGACAAACTGACCTTTAATATAAAGATTCCCGTTGGGCCAGTAAAAAGTATAGGGTCCCGAAACTTCATTAAAAGCGCATGTACTTTTTAGTTTAAGGGTACCATCGTCGAAATACTGGTTCCATGCACCGTGCTTGGCATTATTGTTCCACATAATTTCTTCCGAAACCTGACCATTAGGATAATATTTACGTTCCATGCCTTGTTTTATTCCATTCTTGTAATACTCCGTTGAAGTTATGGCCCCGGAATAGTAGCTATAGTATGTCCACAGGCTATCTTTCTGATTTCCGCAATAGGTACCCTCACCGGCAATTTCTCCGTCGTTATAAAAAAAACGGGTATATACACAGGGCGAATTTTCCCTGTAAAACATGATAGCCTTCAGTTCCCCGGTATCGTAAAATCGCCTCATTTCACCTACCGGTTTTCCATCTTTAAAATATCCCTGATACATAAATTTACCATTCGGGAAAGATTTTTCCCAATATCCCTGTTTCTGACCTGAATCATCGGTTTGGTTTATGGTGTCATTTTGCGCATATGTGCATAAGCCAAAGCCCAGCATAACAATTATCAAATAAGGAAAAACACGCATAGTCTATATTTTTCTTTAAGAATGCTAAATGTAACGAATTTATTGTATGTACTCAAAAAAATATTGATGCCTCATATTTTAAGTATTGTGTAACTATTTATGCCCATGCACACATGCTGACACTCCAATTTAAAAAGATAAAGTGCTACATGCAGGATGTATTTGATTAATAGTTGCTTAACTTTTTTATGTAGATATATGCACTATTAAATCCGTTTAATAAAATTCCGCAAACCGAGCTAATAGATTTGAATATTGTAGCTACTGGTTTTTGATTCGAGCTTAATTTAACTGAAAGACTTCCTTCAAGAAATATTTCTTTTGCAACTCTGACAAATTATACGACTTTTCTGAGCTAAAATTCTTATTTTTAATATAATGACAGGATGCTGGATGAAAAAAATTTTCTTAATAGGCATAACCATTTTTCAATTTTTACCCTGCATTACTCAGGAGAATCCTTTTGTGTTTAAACGTTTCTCAACACAGAACGGCCTTTCTGATAATTGGGTGCGTTGTATTTATCAGGACGATTCAGATTATTTATGGTTTGGCACTGCTGACGGTTTAAACAGGTTCGATGGCTATGAGTTTAAAGTATACCGTCCCTTAAATTCTGAAAATCAAAGTCTGGGAGATATCCATATTAATGCCATCGACCGAAAAAATGATCATGAACTCTGGGTATGCACCGATGCGGGAGCCTTTTCCTTTAATTTTAGGAATGACGGTTACTCTTTTAATGCCATTCTAAGCACTTTATCAGTTTTATGTATCCTTCCTGAAAACGAAGAAAATATATGGTTTGGAACAGGTTGGGGATTGTATAGATATAATCAGACTGACAGCAGTATAGTCTCCTTTCAATATAATGGGATGGAAACTTCAAGTATTAGCAGTAACTACATCAATACTATTTATAAGGATTCGGAATCGAACATCTGGATTGGTACTAAAAACGGTTTAAACCTCTATGACCGAAAGAATGAATCTTTTACCAGGTTTCAAAATTCCGACAATCCGGAAAGTATCTCCGGTAATGACGTAATGAGTATTTGCGAAGATCATTCAAAGCGCATTTGGATTGGTACCGCACAAAATGGATTAAATTTGGTACTTAAGAATAAATCAGATGAGATAAGTTTCAGGAAAATTTATAGCGGGTATATTGTAAATTTACTGGTTGATTATCAAAACTACCTATGGATATGTAAATCGTCCGGTGAAGGTCTGGTGCGAGTCCAGTTAGATAAATTTTCTCTTGAGAAAGATATCCAGGTTGAAATCTTTCAGCATGATCCGATCCATGTTAAAAGCTTAAGTGATAATTCTGTTTTTTGCATTTACGAGGATAACACCAAAGATATCTGGGTAGGTACGTTTGGTGGAGGTATCAATTATTATAGTAAAAGAGAGAAACAATTCCATACGGTTCAGGTAAATTACTCAGGAGATAATTCCATTCAAAACAATCTCATTAATGCTATATGTGAAGATGAGAACTACCTGTGGATTGGTACTGAGGGTGGACTGGATCGATATGAAAAGGGGGGGAAACAATTCAAACATTTTCAGTATGAAGCGAATGACCCGGCAAGTTTATCAGCAAATCCCGTATATGCAATCTATAAGGATAGGCGGGAAAATTTATGGATAGGAACCTGGTCGGGAGGTCTTAACCTGTATAACCCACAAAGTGAAACGTTCAAGCATTATCTGACAGGTACTGAGAGAGGAATAACCGGAGCCGGAAATGTATTTTCAATATTTGAAGATAGTCGTGGAAATTTATGGATTGGCACAATTGGTGGTGGCCTTGTTTGTTTTGATCATAAGAAAGAATCCTTTATTCAATACACACATAGCGAAATCGATTCTACCAGTCTCTTTCGTGATTTTGTAAATCATATATATGAATCAAGCACCGGTATGCTATATGTTTCCACCTATCTTTCCCTCGACATTTTCAATTACAAAGAGGGAAATTTCACACATTGTATACTTCAGCCTGATAATTATGGCACTAAGGTGCAAATTATTTCAATTTTTGAAGACAGCAGGCAAAATATATGGATAGCCACCAATAACGGATTGGTGTTATTTGATGAAAGAACCCGGGAATTTACTTCCTATCCAACAGGAAATATATTCCCTGATAACACCATCCAGGGAATCCTTGAAGATTCGCATGGAAATTTATGGATTAGCACAAACCATGGAATCGTGCAGCTTATGGATGGAATTCACCTTCCCTCTCAACCCCTATTCCGAAGTTTCAACACAATTGATGGTTTGCCAGGCAATGAATTTAATAAGCGGGCGGTATTCAAAAAGAATTCCGGGATCATGTATTTTGGTTCTTCTCAGGGATATACTTTTTTTCACCCCGATAGTATTACATTCAACTCCATTCCTCCTAAAATTGTATTAACTGATTTTCAATTATTGTTTATACAACCGGAAGAAAGCAATAAATACCAATCAATTAATCAAAATATAAATGAGACTGATCAATTGGAATTATCGTATAAAAATTCAAGTTTTATAATACAGTTTTCAGCTCTGAATTACTTAAACCCGGAGAAGAATCAGTACCAATATAAACTTGAAGGTTACGATAAAAACTGGATCGATGCCGGGAGTTCCAGGTCGGCAACCTATACCAATATCAATCCCGGTAAATATAAATTCTTTGTAAAGGGATCCAATAACGATGGCATCTGGTGCGAAACATCCAAACAGCTTACTATTATTATACGTCCTCCCTGGTGGAGAACCCTGTTTTTTAAAATAGGGCTGCTAGCTGTTATTCTTTTACTCAGCCTGCTCCTGCACTTCGCACGGATCTCATTTCTCAAGAAGCAAAATCTCTATTTAGAGCAAAAAGTAAAAGAACGTACCAACGAATTATCTGAGATAAATACCTTGCTGGAAGAAAAACAGGAAGAAATAACAACACAAAATAATGAACTACAGCATCATAGAAATAACCTGGAACAAATCGTAGAAGACCGAACCTCAGAACTGGTTAAAGCTAAAGTAAGAGCAGAAGAATCAGACAGGCTTAAATCATCTTTCCTGGCTAATATCAGTCATGAGATCCGTACCCCAATGAATGCCATTTACGGTTTTTCCGGAGTTTTAACAGATGAAAACCTGTCAAACGAAAAGAGGAATAGATACCTGGATATTATCAATAAAAATTGCGAATCGCTTCTGGTCCTGATTGATGATATAATTGATATTTCACTCATCGAGGCAGATCATCTCGATATTAAGAATACACATTTCGAAGTAAATCCTGTTTTGATCAAACTTAAACAGATATTTCAGCTAAAAAACTCTAATTGTCTCGATTTTGAATTTGTCAACCAAAAAGATAAAGAAAAATTAATCCTGTTTGGCGATAAAGTCAGGTTCCATCAAATACTGTCGAATTTATTAAGTAATGCCTTCAAGTACACCGAATCGGGACAAATTAAATTTGGATATGATGAATTCAGAACGCATGTTCGTTTTTATGTTTCCGATACAGGCATCGGCATTGAAGAAACAGAAGTTGACAATATCTTTAACCAGTTTTATAAGGTTGAAAACAATCCGAACAAACTATATCGCGGGACAGGGATAGGACTGGCCATCAGTAAAAAGATGGTGGAACTGATGGGTGGTGAAATCTGGGTCGAGTCTCAGATGGGTGGAGGTTCAGTATTCTTTTTTACATTACCAAAATTAATCCAGGATTCGAAACTAGTTAAACCTGTACATACAATTAAAAAAAATAAGCTCCGGTTAAAAAATATTACATTACTCATTGCTGAAGATGACCCTACAAGTTTCGAACTCATAAAGATTATGTTAAAATCGTTTGGCGCTACAATCATAAGGGCTCAAAACGGAAGAGAAGCCATTGAGTATGTGAAAAACCGTCAGGATACCACTAAGTGCCTTGTTCTGATGGATATTAAAATGCCTGTTATGGATGGTTATGAGGCTACACAAAAAATAAAAAAGATTAACGATAAAATTCCGGTAATAGCTGTTACGGCTTATGCACAAAAAACGGATAAGAGAAAAATATTACAAAGCGGATTCGATGATTATATTTCAAAGCCTATAAAACTTGAAATTTTATTGGCTGCACTATCAAAATTTACCTGATCATTA
>CAZQCO010000078.1:2110-17887 GCA_964592225.1 uncultured Bacteroidales bacterium | reverse complement strand
TGCAGTGAAATGATAATTGTTAGTTACAGGGATATGTTAAAAGAGAAACTAAGAATGCAGAATGAAGAATTAGAAGCCAGTATTCAGGAACCAGAAATCTATACTCTCTAAACTTTTTACCGGCCAAAATCCAATTGGACATCGGGATCAATGAGGGCTAAACTTTCTAGACTTCTCGCAACTTCTCAAATCATCGATTAATCCATTGATAGTTACACATTAAAAAGCTTCAGCCGTTCATTCAGCAGGCCAAACTGGGCTTTGTCGATTTTTGAGGTGCTGATCCTGACGCCCGATTTCCCCCTGCATCCCATACTATTTAAGGATATGGTTCCGAGTCCGCATCGGAAAAATCTTCTGCTTAGTTCTTCTGATTCCATTCCCGGCCTGGTTATGGTAAAGTAAAACCCATCGGCCAGATCTTCCTCACCATCTTTGTCATAAAGAATTTTAAATCCATTCTCAAGGAATATTTTTTTCATTTCAAAAGCCCGCTCCCCGTAAACCTTTACCCTTTCCAGAAAATTAAATTCATTATTGTTTGCAGCCCGGAACATTCCGGTTAATCCGTATTGCGCTGTATGACTTGCCCCTGCAGAAACAATATATACACCGTCCTGTATCAGTGCCGGTCCCAGCCGGTCGTTATCACCAATGCGCAGCAGGTCAGGAAATTGCAGATCAAATAATACATCGGAAACCAACAGGGTGCCCACACGCTGGCCAGCATAGCTGAAAACCTTTGAGCTCGAAAAAAGGATCAGGTAATTGTTTGAATATTTTGCTATGGTAGGTTGGAAAGGTGCCTTTCCCGGTATACCGTAATTCTTTCTGAAATCCATTCCAAAGTAGGCCAGGTCTTCAACAATGAGGATGTTATGAGATTCGGCTACTCTCGCAATGGCTTTCAATTCTAGTTCGGTAAGACAAATCCATGTTGGATTGTTTGGATTGGAATATATGATAAGGGATATTCCATTTTTGTCACAAATATCTTCCAACTTATCGTACAACTTTTCTCCCCGGTAATTGTATATATCGAAACTAAATACCGGTAAATTCAACACCATGGCCTGTTTCTTCTGAACAGGAAATCCCGGATCGATAAATAATACGCCCTGGCGGCTTATTTCTCGCTTACCAGCTACCATGAAGCAGATCATCGCTCCCATCATCGAGCCTGCAGTTACGAGACACGACCGCGGAGTAACATCGATATCCAGAAAATTTTTAGCAAAACGACTTAGTTCTTTTTTTAACTCTGGTATGCCATCTATTTGTCCATATTCGGCTGGTTTTCCAAGTTTCAGTGCTTCAATCTCCGATTGTATGCCAATTTCAGGTGTAGGCACTCCCGGCACCCCCATATCCATCCGGATAAATTCAATACCCGATTTTTTCTCCAGGTTTGCAATAATGCGTACCACTTCTCGAATAGAAGCCCCTGCAATATTTCCTATACCTGTCTCGTTCAGGACCTGGTCAATCATTTCATTGGAAAGGGGTAATGTGCTCATAGATTGTTATTTTTTTATCGATTATCATCTACTATTATTCGTGCATCGACCGCTATGATTCTTTTTCCACTGGCAATAAGCGGATTAAGATCAATTTCGGCGATATCAGGGTATTTCAAGAAAATATGCGAAAAAGTTACCAGTAAGCGGGCAAAAGCATTCTTATCCACTGCTTCACGGTTTCTGAAACCTGCAAATATTTGCTGTGCCTTAAGTGTGGAAAGTAATTGCAGCGCCTCGGGATAACTCACAGGAGCCAACGTGGAAACCGATTCTTTTACCAGCTCAATAAAAATACCGCCTAAACCAGCATGCACTGAATAACCGATCCCCGCATGCTTTTTGCCCCCTAAGTACAATTCCATTCCGGAAAGCATTTCCTGTATGAGTATTCCCGTTGCACCCCTTATCTCCATGAGTTTCTTGTAGGATTGAAACAATTCCTCTTTACCGTTTATATTGAGTATTACCCCATCATACTCGGTTTTATGCAGAACACCCATCACTTTTGCAACTACCGGAAAATGGATATCCTTCAGAATATCCAGGTCATGCTTATGCTGAATTAGCCAGGTAGTGACATGAGGAATTCCGGCACTTTTCAGCCTTTCCATGACCTCTGCTTCGCCGAGGACAAGTTTGGCTGGCTTCTTCATCTCCCCGGCTGGTGGCAAATAGATCTCCGGTTTAAAAATTCCGGGTGCAGGATACACTTTACCCAGGCATTTTGCCAACAGCACTTCATCGGCATAAGCGACTTGCCCAAGACCGGTAAAAAATTCAATTTCTTCTCTTCCTGAATACACAGAGGGCAAAACAGCATACACCGGTTTCTTACATTTCCTGATGGTTTCGTCTAAAAGCGTATAGGTCTTATAAAGATCTTCCAGGCCGGTTTTACCGTAGATGACAATAATACCATCGATATACCTGAGCTTCCCACAGAGGGTGACCGAAAAGGCAAGTTGTTCGCGATTGGCCGTGGCGAGGATATCAACCGGATTAATGGCCGAGGATCCAGGGTGAAGCTTTGTAAGCATTTGTTTCTGACTGTCAGCATCAATTTCCGGTACCTGGAATCCTTCTTGCTGAAGCTGGTCAGCAAGCATCACTGCCGGACCTCCGGCATGCGTAATTATGGCCAGGTTCTTTCCTTTAAGCTCTGACTGTGAAAGGATACCCGCAAGGTATACCAGCTCCTCACGACTGTAGCACCTAATGGCACCTGCTTTTTGTATCAGATAATTGCTCGCTTCTTTATCGCCAGCCAGAGAACCCGTATGCGAAAGGGCGGCACGGACCCCGGCTTCCGAATCGCCGGGTTTAAGTACCACCACCTGGCATCCTTTGCGCCTCAGGCTATGAATAGAGTTAAAAAAAAGCGCTGGTTTTCGGATTTGCTCGGTATATACCAGTTTCACCCTGCCCGATTGTCCGGGAACAAAGCTTTCCTCCCAGTATTGAAGTACTTCTTCTATGCCTATCGTCACTGAATTACCTACAGAGTAAACACTACCAAACTGTACACCCTGTTTTGCAGCCACCTCGAAAATGAAAACAGCCAGTGCCCCTGAGGCTGAAACAAAATCTACACCACCTTCTTTTATCGTCGGAAGCGAAGCCACGAAAATCGCTCTGTACGTGGCATTTAAAATGCCAATACAATTGGGGCCAATAAGGGCCAGGGAATGCTCTTCAGCAAGCCCTTTCAACCTGTTTTCGAGCACCAGCCCTTCCTCGCCGGTTTCGGCAAAACCTGCCGATATAATAATAAAAGCCCTTGTTGCATTAGTCAGTGTCAACTCCTCTACTGCCTCAACACACTGCGCTGCAGGCAGGGCAAGTATGGCCAGGTCGGTGGTTGGAAGCATATCAAGCGCATTATAACACCGTAGTCCATGAATTTGACGTTCATACGGATTTACCGGGTATATCATCCCTTTATACCCCCCTTCAATTAGATTCATAATAAGCCGGCTTCCCGGTTTCCCCGGGTTATTGGAGGCTCCGACTATTGCAATACTTTCAGGTTGTATGAGAGCTTTATTAAACATACTATTCAACTTACGACCTTACAATGTATAAAAGATGGCAGAGAAAAATGCTAACATTTATCACAGGAGGGAAAAAGTGGAAAAGTTTTTTAAGTGCTTAAAGTTGGAAGTAAGTAGTGAGAATTGAGGTCAGGAAGGCGAATGAAAAACCGATCCCGATTTACTCTGATAGCTATCGGGACGAGGGCGTTCTGGTTTGTTCGCTGTTTCGGCAAGGGCCACCGCGATTTCGCCGGGCCTGCGCATGGTACGGACTGCTTAGGCAGACAGTTATAGCATTTTCTATTTTAGATGGGCGGAGCAAAGAGTGATTTACAACGCTACCCTAACATTCCAATTACTTTCTTTGGTTCGATAACAAGTAAGTTTAAGAATTTCAATAAGCTTGTGAAAAGCCCCGGCGGGGCGAAATATCAGTAGCCCCGGGCATAGCCCGGGGCTTTCGTCCCCGCTGCATCTGCAGGCATCCATCGTAGTGACTTCAATGTATGCTGCGAAATAAACTGCCACTATCAAAGAAGTACATAGTATTCATGCAGATAATCCTAGAATTTATTTGATCGTCCTCGCCGTTAGTCCCCGACTTTTTTTCAAAATAAAAAAGTTGACAAAAATCAAAGCTGCCATGTTTTTTAACTTTAGTAATACTATAACTTAAAAGATTAAAACGGGGGACTTAGTGAAAAATAGAACAGAAAATATGAAATTTGTGTCTTATACCGGAATAAAATAATCGAATATGATGCATTCCATTAAATATTCGATAGTTGAAAAACGATTTGCACAGGAAGATTTAACACACCCTGTCAACATTCCTTACATCGTAGTAGATAATTTTCCTTTGCTTGGATTTATGACAGCTCTTAGATTTTTGGAGTGGGTATCAGAAAATCCTGAAGGTGTAATAAGCCTGCCAACAGGCAAAACTCCAGAGTATTTTATCGTATGGACCGTATACCTGCTTAAGAACTGGAACAAATCCAAAGGCCTGAGAATTCGGGAACAGTATGGCCTTGAGAAAGTCAGAAAACCAGTACTGAAAGGATTACGATTTGTGCAGATGGATGAGTTTTATCCGATCAGTTCAGCCCAATATAATAGTTTTTGTAATTATATAAAACGCTTTTATATCGCAGGGTTTGGCCTCAATCCTGAAAAAGCCTTACTAATCGATTGCGATAAGATTGTGTTGCCCAATAATTTGTATTATTCTGAAGTATTTCCTGATTTTCATGTTGATCTGAGCCTGCGCTACCGGGAACCTGCTAATGTTTTGGAACATTTGCAACAGCAATCGGTTTTTGCCATCGATAACTGGTGTATGAAGTACGAAGAAAAAATCCGTGACATGGGAGGTATTGGCTTATTCCTTGGAGGCATTGGTCCCGATGGTCATATAGCGTTTAATACACGGGGAACCGACCATCATTCTTCGACCCGACTTACTGCTACCAATTTCGAAACACAGGCTGTTGCTGCATCCGACCTGGGTGGTATGGAAATATCAAGAAACCGGCTGGTCATTACCATAGGTCTTGAAACCATAATATATAACCGGGAATGCGTTGCATTGATTTTTGCAGCTGGTGAAGCCAAAGCTCCCATGGTTCGTGATGCACTTGAGAAGGAACCGTCGAATCTTTATCCATCCTCATGTTTAATGAAACTGCAAAATGCCCGGTTCTACCTTACTCGTGGTGCGGCTGCATTATTAACTACTTCAACAGAAGCATACTACCGGAATGGAGACTGGAACCAGGAAAAAACTGACAGGGCAGTGACAGAACTATGTATCAATCTCGATAAATATGCACATCATCTTACCCTGGAAGATCTTCAAAACGATCGATATACCCGTCTGATCCCCGAGCTGAAGCAATCGGTTGTTTCATCGGTGATTCAATCGACAATAAAAAAGATTGAAAAGGGGATGATGGACGAAAGCCGTCAGATCTATTATCATACAGGTCCTCACCACGATGATATTATGCTGGGCCTGTTGCCACACATTCACAGGCTGTTGCGCAACGAGACTAATAAAGCATCCTTCTCCATTCTCACCTCGGGTTTTACTGCGGTCACCAATAGTTTTGTAATCAGGGCGCTTACCGATGCCAAAAAGTTCCTGGAAGAGGGGTTGGTACAAATGACGAATTATCCTGATTTTTTTGATTCAGGGTACAGGCATAAGTGGGATAAGGATATCTACCATTACCTGATCAAAGTGGCTTCAGGCGAACCTTACGAATTGCGGCGCGGATTATCACATCGTATTGTCAGGGCTCTTGTTGAGATATACACAATAAAAAGCACCGGACAGTTATGGGACACAATAGAAGATGTTCTATCGTATCTGCGTAAAAGCTATGATGGTGAAAAAAATCCCGAAAAAATCCAGCGCCTAAAAGGCATGATCCGCGAATTCGAAGAAGAACTTGTGTGGGCTTATTTTGGTATCAGACTTGAAAATATTCATCATTTACGGCTGGGATTTTATACAGGCGATATTTTCACCGAACAGCCCAATCGCAGCCGCGATGTGGAACCTATTCTGAAACAGCTTAAAGCAATAAATCCAACGGTTATCAGCCTGGCGTTCGATCCCGAGGGTAGTGGTCCCGATACACATTATAAGGTGCTACAGGTTATTGCCGATGCAATCCGTCTATGGCAACAGGAAAAGGATTTATCAAACCTGAGAATTTGGGGTTATCGCAATGTCTGGTACCGCTTTCATCCTGCCGAAGCCAACGTTATGGTTCCGGTATCGCTGAATGCTATGTCAGTACTAGACAATGCCTTTACCAATTGTTACCTGAGCCAGGTCGATGCATCGTTCCCAAGTTATCAGCACGATGGCAAGTTTAGCGAACTAACACAAAAAATATGGGTAGATCAGCTAAAAAAAGTTCAGCTGATTTTGGGTAAAAATTATTTCTACCAGCACGAAAGTCCCAGAATAAGAGCCACGCATGGTCTGCTGTTCTTTAAGGAAATGGATGTTGAATCGTACCTTGGCCATGCCCGTAAACTAGCTGATTCGATAGAGATTATGCAGCAAAAGCCATAGTTATGGTTGTGACCCTTCCTTTTTGTTTAGCTACATATTATATTCTGAATCTTGTTTAGGGTTCACTGCACCAGACCTCAATTGTATTCTTTGCTTTATCCTGAGAAATCATTACATCAATGTAATCACATGAGGCTAAGCCCCGGGCACAGCCCGGGGTTAAAATGAACCTTTCGTCCCCGCTGCATCTGCAGGCATTCATCGTAGTGACTTCAATGTATGCTGCGGAATAAAGTATCACTATCAATGTAGTGCCTGCTATTCAACCTGGTAATGCAACGTGTTATTGAAAGTCCATGCATCGCTCTCACGCCTTGCGCGCTGAAGCGCTTCTGCACTTTTTCTAAATTTTGTCCAGAAACTAACTATTATCTGCGACGTAGACAGGAGTCTGCGCTAGAGGGACAAATATATCATGCATCCAGGATGCGCGCTAGAGGGATTCAACTCCGGGCAGGGTTTTCTTTTGATATAGGCCTTAATTTTTAATACTCCAAACACTACCTGTTGATTTTTCAATAAAACGCAACACCCCATTTTGTTTGTTAAAAAACACTTGATAGATATTGCTTGTTTCTGAATCAAGATTTGTAATAACAACCACATCGTTATAAACTACGTCTCCTATGCTATAGGAACTATAATGTTCTAAATGATCCATCTGGTCTATATAGGGCAACTCATTTATAAAATCAAATTCAAATTCAAATCCCTGCACAGTATATTTAAAATATTGCATTTCTGAAACATCAGATTGTTCCATTCTTAAAAACGAATATGAAGTTGGTGTTTTTGTGTCTGTTGCCAGTGCCTCTATATAATTTATACAGGGACAAATTTTATATAGGTCTTTACATTCGTAGGTATATGGTAAGGACAAATCAATATGTGAAATAAATATCTGTAACAATTCGGACGTTTCATTTTCAAATGTAATCGTATCCGGCGCTGTGTAGCTGAATTCTACTATGTCGTTAGTATCAAAACAGGGACAACTTTTCTGTTTCTTACAAGCAGAAAAAACAAAAAAAAACAAAACTGAAATTAAAATCAAAAAAAGATTTTTCATACGATTGTAAGTTTTATTATTTTTTATCATAGCTGCCTGATTATATTCTGACAAAAATAGTGAAGCACAGGCTTGCCGAATCCTGCCGAATCGGAAATAATTTTCGCATATTGGTAATAAATAATATCTCGTATACTTTTTACTGTTTTGGGTGGCATATAGTAGTTATTTTGAGTACTAAGTTATGGCTTAATCTTTTAATTGGATTCGTCGAACAGGTATATTTTTCATTTATTGTCAGTCAGGGTTTACCGGTCTTTGGCTGACCGGCGAGCTAATTTTTACCCACGGCGCAGACCAGAATCTATGCTGAGAGGGGAAAATATTTCAGGCATCCAGGATGCGCGCCAAAGGAACTGAAGTCTGCGAGCCTGGGGGATTAAACAAAAGAAAAGGTACAGTTTAAATTACTACGGGTGAAAAACAGTGATCTTATCAAACTCATCCGGGCCATCAGGGAAGTTACAGTTACAATTACTGAGCAACAGATTCTTCGCAGCAGATCTCACCGCAATAAAGATTGGCTTCCCTTTCTTCAACAATCATATCATAAATATTTTTCGCCCGGATGGAAGAATAATTATAGGGGCAATAATTTCTTCTGTTAATATTCAAAAGCAGATGAATATGCGGATAACCAAGTCGGCCAATGAGCAGATCTCCCAGTGTATCTCCTGTATGAACTACTTGCCCGGGTATTACCTTAATAGCCTCTATCTGGGGCAGCAGGTATTCTGATGTGTCACCCGGCTCAAAGCCAACCATAACAGTATAATCATCATTTATTTGAATTTCAACACCTACACCTATTTTATCGTGGGTGATCCTTTTTACTGTTCCATTCGAGGGAGAGATTATCACGCTTTTTCCTATATCCATAGGTATTCTGAGGTCAATGCCATTATGAGGGCTTCCGGGGCCACTCCAGTCGGGGTATCCAAATGAGGCTATATAATCAATATCATCAGGGTCAGCAAAATGAAATTCAAGGGGTTTAAAATCAAAGTCAGTCATTTTGTCTTTTTTACATCCGCTGAACAAAATAATAATAAGTGTGCCGGCGATACAAATTCCTTTATTTATCATAGATGATAACTCCTTTATTGCTTAATAAAAGAACAAAATAGTAACGTTATTTCCAAAAGTTAAGAGCTGGAAGATGAGCGTTCTAAATCTGTAATTAAGCGCAGCATCTGCTACGCTTCCGCTAAAAAATGTAAAGCGTTGTAAACACAACGCTAAGGAAGGGGAGTCTATGTCGAGCCAAACTATTATGTGCGACGTAGACGCAACTTGTTCCGCAACAGGCGGAGTCTACGCCGGATTAGGGGTTGGCCAATTTAATATTCCTTATTCCATAATGGCAAATAGCCATGAAACTCAAAAAAACGTTGTATTAAAATCCCTTCAACATAACCAGGAAGGTCTTGAATCGTTTTATCGAAAGTTACAAACCAATAAATATCCAAAGCTTCAATATTTTCCAGTTTGCATTTCTTTTCAAAAAATTCCTGACGTTTTAGTCCATCCTGCTCATTATTTATCCTACCCCTCAATAATTGCGACTTAAAAGTGCCTTTTTGTTCCATAATGCCCGATTTGCCAATATAAACCAAATCAATTTTACCTCTTGAAAGACGCATTATGTAATAAACACCTGGCAAATCAGGAACATCTTTACTTACTTCTTTAAGGTTTTGGCCTGGTGAAAAGAAAAAATGGCCATTTTTTTTATACTTTTTTAGTTCATCAAACATATTTAGTTTTTTATAAATTAAATCCTAAAATGTCCCACTTGTTCTTCCTATTAAAATCGTCATCAGTAAACTGCTTCAAATCAAACCAGCGAAAGGCAATATCATTGTCTTTGGCTTCCATATTCCTTTTGGACCGGTTAGTGTAATACGCTGCCCTTTATACTCAAAGCCCGTTTCTAACAAGGTCCTTGGAAATACATCTCCGTAGACCTGTTCCTGTTGATTTAGCCAGTTGAATGCTGCCAGCCGGATTTCATAATCTTCTATCACAATGAAAAATGTTAGCTATTTTGAGTCTAAAAGTATTAATTCCGAGATTTCTCACTACAAATTACAACTTCCTTGTATTAAAACCAAAAGATTAGAGAATAGCAGCAAGAAGTGAAGAAATAGTTATTAATTGATAAATGAATATTGATTAATCCTGTCATCCGACAGGCAGGGATATCAGATTTATGATCTGGTTTTTAACTACTTCTAAAATCGTAAATCGTTGTTCATTATTCGTTAATCATTATATCCTGACTTTTCACAGGGATTTGACTTTAATAAAAAACCCACTTCCCTTCACGGGAAAGGAGCGGGTGCTATACAGGAAGTGTGAACACATTCCGCCGCATACAAACAACTACCCGTGAAGGGACCCGGCAGTTACGGCGTTTTTTCTGTTGTTTAATTAACCCCGGGTTTGCACCCGGGGTTACCATAACCTGCCTGCCGGTTCACCTGCCGCAGGCATGGCAGGCAGGTATAAGCCCTACGGGCTATTCCCCACGCAAATTTACCTGGCCTAAAAGATTTTTTCATCATGCGTACTGATTTATAGCATTATGAGCATGGGCCAGGTTAGCCCGCCCGGATGACACCGGCCGGACGGGCCTGTGGTGGCACGGTCAATCATCAAAACCATTGAGAGTATCCCCAATCCATCTCAGGATCATTATTTGGTTATAGAAATAGAGAGAATAGAGGACGAAGAATTCAAAGATTATGAGTGGGAGTTTAAGAAGTTAAGTAATTATTCTCCTGGCAGAGCATCAGCCTTTCCTTTTACAGCAAGTTTAACTGAGTTGATGCGAACTAAATTAAAATAAACTTAGGATATAGTAATAAATATTCTTATTTGTCCTATTGGTTAACTTGCGACAATTCCAAATGTCCAGTTATTTTATTAATAAACTGGACAAATTCATTATATTTGCCTCAATTATAATTGCATGAAAACATCTGATTATATATCGTTTACAATAGACAGACTTCCTAAAGGTTATGTTTTCACCTATGCTGATTTTCTTACCGAGGTGAATAGTAAAGAAGCAATTATAAAAGCACTTAACCGGATGGCTTCTTTTGGTAAAATTGTAAAACTGGCGAAAGGGAAATTTTATAAACCTGAAACCAGTATCTATGGCAACTTACAACCTGGCTTCTACCAAATAGTTAAAGATTTACTCGAGGAAGATGGCAAGATAACAGGGTATCTTACCGGATATAGTATATATAACCAATTGGGATTAACAACTCAGGTAAGCAGTCTCATTCAAATTGGTAAAAATCAAACACGTCCATCCTTTAAACGCGAACGATATACTATTTCGTTCATAAAACAAAGGAATACTATAACAAAAGAGAACATTCCCTTATTGCAGATACTGGATGCAATACGATATATTAAAAAGATACCTGATACAACCAATAGTGCTGCAGTAACCAGGCTTTTGGCCGTTATTTCAGACTTGGAAGAAAACGAAATACCCTCTTTAGTCAGATTGGCTTTAAAATATACACCCGCTACCAGGGCATTAACAGGGGCCTTGTTAGAAGAATCAGGTAAAACTAATAATACTGAGATACTCAGAAAATCATTGAATCCTATTACAACCTATAAACTATCAGGTATATCCGATATTATTTCGTCAATACAAAACTGGAATATAAAACAATGAACCTACACGAGGATATAAAACTGTTTAGTGATACCATAAGGGCTGCTGCACAACATCTTGGCATAAGCGAAATATTTGTAGAAATGGATTATTGGATAACTCTTTTATTAGACAGACTATCAGAGAGTGAGTATTCTGAAGATACCGTTTTTAAGGGAGGTACCTCACTTTCAAAAAGTTATGGATTAATTAATCGATTTTCTGAAGATGTTGACATCGCTATCATTAATAAAGAAAATAGATCAGGTAACGAATTAAAAAATGTAATCCGGGCAGTAGAAAAAGAAATGGCAGCTGAATTAACCGAAATTGAGGTAGACGGTGTTACCAGCAAAGGTTCCAGATTCCGTAAGACTGTCCACGAATACGAGAGCATCGATGTAAAAAATAAAAATAACAGGATTATTGTTGAAATAAATTCCTTCGCAAATCCATTTCTCTACTCGGCTTGCTCCATCAGCAGTATGGTATATTATTTTCTGCAACAAACAGGAAAGACGCATATCATTGAACAATATAATTTAAAGCCTTTTCAGGTCAATGTTCTGAATAAAGAACAAACTTTACTGGAGAAACTGGTTTCATTGATACGTTTTTCTTTTGCTGAAGATCCGGTTGAGAGTATGAAAGAGAAAATACGGCATTTTTATGATTTGCATTATCTTATGAATGATTCTGACTGCGTCTCATTTGTCAATTCTGAAGACTTCAAAAAGAAATTCGATGATTTGCTAATTCATGACAGGGAGATCTTTGATGATCCATCCGGATGGCAGGATAAAGAGATTAATGAATCACCATTGATAGATGATTTTGAGAATATCTGGAATCAGATAAAATCAACTTATAAAACTGAATTATTAGCTTTGGCATATGTTGCAATACCTGATGAATCAGTTGTCGCTGAATCATTTAAAGAATTAGTTATCTAATTCAAGGAGATAGAAACAACTGATCGATTCTCATTAGTTGATCACTTAAGTGCTCGGTCCCAAACATTGAGGGACCTCGAAAATGCCTGGACCGCGAAAGCAAAATCCGACCTTTACACCGAAAAATTTTTTAGGCCGGTTGTAATTCTATATATCTATTATAGCGATCCAACTCCTGAACTCGCAAATCGGTGTTCTTTAATCGTTAATACTTGTGCACTGGCTTTTCAGCGGAAATTGGTTTACATGTACCTGGTTGAATCCGGCTGCAAAATGATCAGACGGGTGCAGAATCAGAGTGTCAGATAGCTTCAATGGTTGAGGGAGGCTTGGTAGCAATATTATAGGTAACACTCACAATACCGGGTACCTCGCTGATAATTCCCTGTGCAAGCTGTTCCAGAATCTCAAAAGATAGTCTTGTAGGAGTGGCTGTACGTGCATCAACACTTTCCCAGCATCGTATTTCAATCTGCTGCCCAAAATCGCGTTTGCCATCCCGCATACCCGTAACACGGTCTTCATGCAGTATGGCCATGTACTGGAAGGCACCTGTGTTCTTCAGGATGCGTTCAACAACAACAGTCGCTTTACGAACGGTCCCGATTCGCTCCATGGTTACTTCGCCTATGACACGCGCCGAGAGTGCCGGTCCGGGGAAAGGAATACGATCAAAAAGTTCTGATGGAAGGCCCAGGGCTTTACCCACTTTTCTGACCCCGTCTTTTCGCAATTGGATCAGTGGCTCCAGTATCCGGTAACCAAAAGCTTCCTGAGGATCAATTCCCAATTGTTCGAAAACATTATGCTGCCGTTTTATCCCTGCTACTGTTTCATCCACATCGGTAAGGATGGTTCCCTGGAGCAGAAACTTTGCACCACTTTCTCTGACGATACGGCCAAAAACATTTCGGTAGAACGTTTGGGTGATAGCTTCGCGCTTCTCTTCCGGATCGGTGATCCCTTTGAGTGCCACAAAAAATTCCTTTTGCGCATCGACAACATCTACTACCACTCCCAGTTCTCGGAAGAAACCCACAACCTGCTCTGATTCCCCGGCACGCATCAAGCCATTTTCGATAAATACTGTCTTTAAACGTTCTCCCAAGGCTTTATGCCCAAGCATAGTAACAGTTGATGAATCAACACCTCCCGAAAGGGCATTAATGGCAATTCCGTCACCAACAGCCTTTCTGATGTCTTCAATCTTCGTGTTGATGAAATCTGAAGTATTCAGTTCCTGCAACGTTATTTCCTTAATCATAGTATAATCTCCTGTAAATAAGCACTTTTTTTAGAATATCGAATGTTCGGTTAAGCAAGTCCTAATATAGGAAATTCAACTTCATTATTAAACAAAAGATGTATAAAAACCAGACTTTTACATTCTACCTGATTTTATTTGTGGGTGTTTTAGTGTGCCACTGGTAGGAAATTTAACGTTTATTTGAGAATTGGCCAGATTGCTATTCCCAGCATTCACCGTCGGAAGGGGTTAGAGGGAATGATCCTTTTTGAATCCTACTTAATAAGTTTCTGTTCCTCCGGAGAGGGGAGGGTCGGGGATCAATATTTCCCTGCCTTATTAGTCGCAGACTTGCTCCATAGGTCAGGTAGCTGACCTTATTTCCGGATTTCTGTTTATTCTTTTATTTTATCGCCGGAAATTTCCTGTGCGTAAAATTTTATCTATATTGGAGTCCTGAAAGTAATTCTGATAATACTATTCTAAGGGATAAAAATGGAAGATACAAACCGCATGGGATTTGACAATGAGAAATACCTTAAGGAGCAGACATCTGCAATTCTTGAGCGGGTAAGCCGGTTTAACGATAAACTTTACCTGGAATTCGGAGGTAAGATCTTATACGACTATCATGCAGCCAGGGTGCTACCGGGATTTGATCCGAATGTTAAGATGCGGCTTTTGCAGCTGTTAAAAAACAAAATTGATGTGATTTTGTGTATTCATGCCGGTGCTATTGAAAGAAAGAAAGTCAGGGCCGATTTTGGTATTACATACGATGTGGATGCATTAAAAACCATTGACGATTTCAGGGAATGGGGGTTGGATGTCACAGCTGTGGTTATTACCCGGTATCAGAATCAGTCTCCTGCAAAAGCCTTTAAGAACAAACTTGAGTTAAGGGGAGTTAAGGTATATTTACATTATCCTACAAAAGGATATCCTACGGATATTGACCTGATTGTAAGTGATAGGGGATATGGGGTAAACCCATACATCAAAACCACAAATCCTGTTGTGATAGTTACGGGCCCGGGACCAGGCAGCGGTAAACTTGCCACTTGTCTGTGCAATCTTTACCATGAGTATAAAAACGGAGTCAAAGGGGGATATGCAAAATTTGAAACTTTTCCTATCTGGAACCTGCCCATCGATCATAAAGTAAATGTTGCCTATGAAGCTGCCACGGTTGATCTGAAAGATGAAGTTCTGATTGATGAACATCATTTGAAAGCCTATAACGTAAAGACTGTGAATTATAACCGTGATATAGAAGCGTTTCCTTTGCTTAAAGGGATCCTTGAAAAAATAACAGGGGGTGAATCTATGTATCAGTCTCCTACAGATATGGGAGTAAACCGTGCAAGTGCGGGTATTGTGAATGACAGTGTAATTTCCGAGGCATCACATCAGGAAATTATCCGGAGATACTTCAGGTGTGCTGTGGAATACGCTATGGGCCTGGTCGATAAAGACACGCTTAACTGGGCTATTCAAATCATGAATAAAACAGGGGCTAAGGTGGAAGACCGGAAAGTGGTATTGCCGGCAAGAGAAGCTGCGAAAAACGCTGAAAAAAGCGGGAAAGGTAATGCCGGGATCTTTTGCGGAGCCTCTGTTGAATTGCATGATGGGATAATTATTACGGGCAAAAACTCATCGCTGATGCATGCTGCTTCAAGTCTGATTTTAAATGCTACGAAACACCTGGCAGGAATCCCCGATAATATGCACATTTTGCCCGAAAACATTATTGATTCGGTGGCCCATTTGAAAAAAGATATATTGAATGGCAAAATGCTAAGTCTTGATGTGGAAGAAACACTAATTGTACTCGGTATAAGCGCTTTATCAAATCCGGCAGCACAAATGGCATTGGAAAATCTGAAATGGCTGCGTGAATGCGAAGTGCATCTTACCCATATTCCTACCCCGGGTGATGAAGCAGGATTGCGTAAATTGAAGGTAAATTTGACATGCGATCCTGAATATTCAAGTAAGAGCCTTTTTATCAGCGAATGAGTTAAGGTATGAAAATATAATCAGGGAAGGTTTTTAATGAAAAATTTCCCGCCAGATATGGATTGGGTTGCATCTGAACTTTAGATAAAAATTAGTTTGCAGCCTAACAGAATTTTCTGACAGGAACCATAGTCAACGCAATCATTTTTTGGATTCCTGCATGC
>CAZQCO010000078.1:0-2100 GCA_964592225.1 uncultured Bacteroidales bacterium | reverse complement strand
GATGTACTTTTATCACCCCTATTTTTTTGAAGATATCGGATTTTTTATTCAAATTGGTGGCATATTAATCTATCCGTATACGCTATCATGTGGCAAAGCTCTATTACTCAACTTTTGAATATAAATGCCTTGCAGAGCCTTGCTGCAGGCGATCCGGTTTGTACCTCCCTTATTCATTCATCGATTCTGGTCATGCTATGTGCCGCTATCCTCTGCTTTCTGGTAAGCGAACTAGCCCGGAATTATAGCCAGGTAGATAAGCTCTGGAGCCTTATGCCTGCCGTATACGGTTGGGTAACGGTCGCTGCTTTCCCTTCCTCGCCGCGTTTATGGCTGATGGCGACACTGGTGAGCTTGTGGGGGATTCGCCTAAGCTATAATTTTTACCGGAAAGGGGGATATAGCGTAATACCATGGAGGGGCGAAGAGGACTATCGATGGGCTGTGATGAGACAGCATCCTGTTCTAAGGGCTCGGTGGAGGTTTGCCTTATTTAATTTATTCTTTATCTCGTTCTACCAGCATTTGCTCATCCTGCTCTTTTCTTCTCCATTTTTTCTGGCTGCCCAATATGCCGACAAGGGCTTGTCGTGGATAGATCTTTCAGTCGCCTTTTTTATGCTCCTGTTTATTGGTATGGAAGCCAGGGCAGATAATCAACAGTATCACTTTCACCAGCTAAAAAAGGCCGGGGGCTTCCTCAAAGGCACATACACTCATTCCCTGGGCAAGGGTTTCCTGTCGGAAGGTTTATGGAAGTACATACGGCACCCCAATTTTGCAGCCGAACAAGCCATCTGGTTATCTTTCTATTTTTTTGGGGTGTCTGCTTCGGGCCAATGGATCAACTGGACCCTGATTGGGCCTGTTTTATTAATTCTTCTGTTTGCCGGAAGTTCAGCCCTGACTGAAAGCATTAGTAAAGAAAGATATCCTGGTTACGCGGAGTACCAAAAAAGTATTCCCAGATTTATTCCCTTCTCACTCAAAACAAAATCAGCACGATCTTCTGAACAATAATACTCAACCGCTCCCTGCTGAAGTTTGTCTCCTGACAAACATAATTGAAATGCTTATACTTAATACGCAGGAAGGAAACTTTATTAGCTGTAATTATAAATAGATTAAAAAATAGCAGGTACAGAATGATCATGTTTTAAACTTCTTAACTTTACAACTAGTTTGGAGTGCAATTCATCTATATCTCAACTGATCTTAATTAAAAAATATAAACCTATGAAAAAGAATTACTTATTCTTAGGAGGGACCATTCTGACAGCCATGGGTATTGCATTATTTTTCATACCTGCAAAGGCAAACAGTCCGAAGATAACTGAGCAGGAAACAATATCCCCGTTTCCGGAAGAGGTGGCCCTGGTTATTAGTAACTCTTGTATAGGGTGTCATGGGGAAGGTGGCAAGCAAATGGCTATGTCTGCCGTTAATTTTTCAAGCTGGAATGACTATAAACCCGCAAAGCAGGCGTCGAAGGCTGAAAATAGTTGCAAAGAGGTTTCATCAGAGTCAATGCCTCCAAAATCATTCAGGAAGACAAATCCCGATCTCATTCCCACAGAAGCTCAGATAAAGAGTATTTGTGACTGGAGTACGCTTCTCAACAATAAATAGCCAGGAGAACTACAGGGATTGCGGTTTTCAACCACCGAAGCTCACTTAAGATTGATATGAGTAATTTTCCTCAGAATATTTGCATAAAAAACTCGCCGTCGTTCTTTATGGAACTAAGGCGAGCGAAGGCGGTCTGGACGGAACCGGAACCTTTATTTGTTAGTTTTATTAAATTTAATCTAAAACAGCTTTTTAACGCCTAAAAAACAGGCTAAAACATTAAATTCGATTAAAGTTTATAAAAAATGTAAAAGATTTACGTTTTCAATATGAGTCGACAGGAACCGAAACGTTTTTTTCTGACGGTTTAGATCCATCACCAAGACAAAGAGAAATATTCCACTTCCATAAACCCGAAACTTTATATGAATGGCTAAAGCAGGAAGAAACTCTCCGCGCAAGATTAAAGATCTTCCCAACACTTAGTTCCAGTGGTTTACGAGTCTGTCAGGTAAATGCAATTGTTAATCT
>CAZQCO010000077.1:0-18442 GCA_964592225.1 uncultured Bacteroidales bacterium | reverse complement strand
CGTTCCTTCCAGGCAAAATATGAATGTTCCTATGATGAGTATATGGCAAACGGTCCCAGTTGGCAGGAAGCACCCTTTAATAACAGAATCCTACGGTATGCCGATGTTGTTTTACTCGCAGCTGAGGCGGCAATTATGGCGGGTAATAATGATAAGGCTCGAACCTATATAAATATGGTAAGAACTAGGGCAAGAATGTGTGGTGTTGAAGGAAACACCTGTCCGGCTGATTATACGGGTACAATTACCATGGAAATGTTACAGCATGAAAGGAGGCTGGAGCTTGCTATGGAAGGCCACAGATTCTTTGATTTGGTTCGCTGGAATATAGCAGTAGAAAAAATAAACGGTTCCTATCTGGATAATCAGGAGGTAACTGTTTCTTTCAGCTCTCCAAAGAATGATTTCTTCCCCATTCCTCAAGATGAACTTAACATCAACCCGGATCTTTTACAATATGAGGGTTGGTAAATTGTAGTACAAAATAAACATGAAAGGACTAATTATTTAAATTAGTCCTTTCTTACTTTTTAGAAATTACTATCTACTGTACTAATAAAATGAGGAACATGTATAAAATCTTGTTTAAAGTGTTCACCTTCATGTTATTGGCAATTTGTACTTTTTCATGTACAAAATCCAGAGTAAGATCTGTTTGTCACGATTTTTTGGATCATTCGGTTGAATTAAGGCAATTATCAATTACTTACCCTAAAAATAATTCTTTATTTCCCATTGATTTTCAGGCTCCTACTATTCAGTGGACTGATTCATCTAGCTCTAATTCCAGATGGTTTGCCTGCATTTCAGATACACTTGGAAATATCATTCTGAATAAATTTATCGAGGAAGAAGAATGGAGACCAAATTCGTTAGACTGGGAAGAATTAAAAAGAAATCATATTTCTGAGAAACTACAAGTAACCATCATTGGTTTTAATAGCAAAGGCAAGGAATTAACCGGATATACTCATTTTTTTCAAATATCAGAAGATTCAGTGGGAGCAGATATCTTTTTCAGAGCTGTTACTTTACCGTTTTCATACGCAGTGCGCAATGTACAAACTATTGAGTGGTATATGGGAAGCGTCAGGGGTGGAGCTCCCAGAAAAATGCTTGATAATATGCCTGTCTGTGCCAATTGTCATTCTTTTTCCGGGATCGGTCCAACACTGGCAATGGATGTTGATTATGGCAATGACAAGGGTTCCTATATTCTTTTACAGGCAAAGGATACCTGTTCACTTGTACCCGAAGATATAATATCCTGGAGTAATTTTAAAAAAGATGAAGGGGAACCAACCTTTGGTCTGCTCTCGCAAATTTCACCTTCAGGAAAATATGTTCTTTCTACAGTCAAGGATTTATCAGTTTTTGTTGCAGTAGATGATAACCTGGCTTACTCACAACTCTTTTTTCCTATAAAAGGTATTATCGGTATATACAATGTTGAATCAAAAACTTTCAGTGAACTTCAGGGTGCAAGTGACCCAAAATATGTTCAAAGTAACCCGGTTTGGTCGCCCGATAATATAACAATTTTGTTTGCCCGTACTGACATGTATATAAATGAAAAAGTCAGGAAATATGGCAATGCTTTGCTCAATATTGATGACGTAAAAGAATTCAGGGACGGCCATAAGGAGTTTAAGTTTGATATTTATTCAGTTGGTTTTAATGATGGTATGGGTGGAATACCCCAACCCATGAAAGATGCTTCATTTAACGGTAAGAGCAATTACTTTCCGAAATATTCCCCCGATGGCAAATGGATTGTATTTTGCCAGGCTGAGAATTTTATGCTGCTACAGCCAGATAGCAAATTATACATAATGAAAGCGGATGGAACGAATGCGCGACTGATGAATTGTAATACGGAGAATATGAACTCCTGGCATTCCTGGTCGCCCAATGGCCACTGGTTGGTTTTTTCATCGAAAGTAGAAAGTTTATACACACGCTTATACCTTACCCATATCGATGAAAATGGTTATGATTCACCGCCAATTTTGCTGGAAAACCTGGTTTTCGAAAAGAGAGCTGCCAATATTCCAGAGTTTTTCCCCGGAAATGCTTCAGATTTCAATACAATAAAAGACGAATTTTCTAACACTGCTCCCTATTTTACACAATTAGCCTCAGATAATATACAAAGTCAATACTACTTAAGGGCCGATCAGAATTTAAAGCGTGCCATTACTTTAGATCCTAACTATATTGATGCGTATATTCTGAGAATTCTTCTTAATTCAATTTTAGTACAGGTAAATTCAAAGATAGAAAAAGCTGAGAAAACAAAGGCTTTATCAATAGTAGATAGTCTAATTTCTCAAAATAAAGAGGATCTTGAGTTAAAGTTTTTAAAGGCAAATTTATTATCTGCAATTGGAGATTATGATCAGGCGTTGAATATGCTGAATTTAATAATTTCCCAATCGCCTAAGTTTTACAGGGCTTATGAACTTCTTGCTAATGTTTATAAGAAAGAAGGTGAATCGGATCAGGTGATTCAAACTTACAATAAAATGAAAAAATTAGTCCCTGTAAATGAACAGGAGATCGACATAACTATTGCCAGGTATTATCTTTCAAACAATAAAACTAACGATGCTTTATTGTTACTTCAAAACATGATAAGGAAATATCCGGACGATGAAGAATTGCACGAACTCTTATGTGGCATATATATCGGGAAGAAAGATATCTGGGCTGCACAAAATGAAATAAATTTTCTTATAGGTAGCGATTCAACGAACTACACATACTATTTAATATATTCTGAAATTGCTGAAATTGCCGGAAATAAGGAAAAGGCTAAAGAATATAATTCTTTAGGATATAAGTGGCTTCAGCAAAACCTTGATGAAAATAAAGAAAATATTCCCTTGGCATTTGAGAAAGCCAGCATACTTCAGAAAAATAAAGATTTAAAAGGAGCAATAAAAATCTATGATGATATTCTGAAGAATTTTCCTTCAAATTATCGGGTACTTAAGGAGAAAGCAAGAATAATGTTGATAATGAAGCAATGGCAGGATGCCGTTTATCTTTATGAGGAACTTTTAAGGTTCTATGATCCGGAAGAAGAGTTTTATAATAATACAGCCATCGCTTATATAAATACGGGGAATTACGAGGAAGCATTAAACTGTTTCAGCAATACATTAAAACTAAATCCTTCCAATATTGATGCTTTATTTAATCGGTCTAAACTCTATAAAACGCTTGGGAATTCTCAAAAAGCAGATATGGATATTGAAACCATGAAACAGATTTTAAAAACAAAGAAAGATTTGACCGAAGATGAAAAACGATTATTGAAAATTTGAAATTATACCTATGAAAAAAATATTATTGGCAGTTGTAGCTGCTGTTGTTTTTCCTGTTTGTATGAATGCCCAGACGGCTACCATACATATAGATTTAAGCAGAACTATCGGGGAAATCGATCCAAATATCTATGGTGTATTCATGGAGCCAATTCACTTTAGTGGACGAATGATGGGCTTACCAGATACTATCAGCTTTAATACCCTATATGGGAATTTGTACGATCCTTCCTCTCCGCTTGCTGATGAAAATGGTTTCCGGAAGGATTATATAGAAGCAATGAAAGAACTCAGGGTGACCAATATGCGCTGGCCAGGCGGGAACTTTGTTATGGGGTATAACTGGAAGGACGGCATTGGACCTAAAGATCAGCGTCCCGCGCGTATTAACCTGGCCTGGGGAAGTGTCGATAATAACCATGTAGGCACCGATGAATGGATTGCTTTGAACAAATCCATCGGAAGTGAAAATATTATTTGTGTTAACCTTGGCCTAGGAACCATCGACGATGCACGCTATTGGGTTGAGTACTGCAACTATCCTAAAGGAACTTACTATTCCAATTTTCGTGCTAAGAATGGCCACCCAAACCCATATAATGTAAAAATATGGGGATTGGGCAATGAAGTCGATGGTGCATCCTGGGAACTCGGTCATAAAGATGCCGAAGAATACGTGAGTATAGCCAGAGAAGCCGTCAAGGCCATGCGGTCGGTTGATAATACCATTCACTTTGTTGGGTCAGGGTCATCATACTACGATAATGGCCAGTGGGTTGAATGGAACAGGAAAGTTTTATCCGGTCTTGGTGATATGATCGATTATCTTTCCATTCATAGCTACTGGAACTGGGGAAGCATGCCCGACTATTATACTTATATGGGACAAAGAGCAATGGAGTTTGAAGAAAAGATAAAAGTTACAACTGCTGAAATTGAAGCTGTGTCGGTAATGAATAATTATAAGAACCCAATCTACATTTCTGTAGACGAATGGGGAACTTTCGGAAGGGATTTTCTTTCTGTATTGCCGATAGCACAATGTTTCAATTCTTTTGTCCGTCATGCCGATATTGTGAAAATGTCGAATTTCACAATGATGACTTCACTTCTTGGAAGCGACTGGCAAAAGGGAACCTATAAAACACCGCTGTTCTACACTTTCAAATTATTCTCCAACAATTGCCTGGGGAATTCCATCGATACGTATGTAGAGTGTGATACGTTCAATACCGAAAGGTTCAAAGGCATTCCATACCTTGATGTAACCACTGTGTACAACAAAGAAACAAACACCGTATATATTAATGTGGTAAACAGGAATAAAGACAAAGAAATTACCGCTGGGATACTTTTGATATCAGGTGAAATCACAGGAAAAACGAAAGCGACGATCATAAACGAAGATTCACTTAACGAACCCTTCACATTTGATAAACAGAATCAGTATATCCCTGCTGTAAAAGAGATTAAATCAGATAAAAATAAGCTGGTATATTCATTTCCAGCCCATTCCTTTACTCAAATAAAAATTGAAGTGAAAATGTAAGATTTTTAGCAGGTCATTCAATACAGATGATTGAATGACCTTACCTTCATAACAATGTGACAATAAAACAATGGATCGAATATTTACACGATAAAAGAATGTATAATGGACAAAAAACTTAAAACTGATAAAATGAAATTGATTTTGATAGTGAGAGCAACTATTGTTGTATTTCTTTTATATAATGTGAAAGCGATTAACGCTCAGGACGACATACCTTCACCTCCGTCCGGGTATGACAGTTATAATTCAGACATACTTCACAGCATAACTGTTGATGTATCTTACTACTCCGCTATAGCTGAGGCATCAAAAATAACTAGAATTTTACTTCCTCCTGGCTATACAGAGGATTCTACCTATAATGTTCTGTACCTCTTACATGGTATTGGTGGCGATATTACCGAATGGTACAACAATGGGGTTCCACATTTTATTTTGGATAATCTATATGCGAGGGGGAATGTAGCCCCTATGATAGTCGTATTACCGAATGGCCGTGCAATGGATGACGATATACCAATAACTGATTATTTTGCTCCGGAAGTTGTAGAGTCTTTCGCTCGGTTTGAATTTGAACTTCTTCAAGACTTGATTCCGTTTATCGATACCACATATTCGGTAAAATCCGGACCGGAATCCCGTGCCATTGCAGGTCTCTCTATGGGAGGAGGACAGGCTTTGAATTTTGGATTAGCACATCTTGATACATTTGCATATGTGGGCGCTTTTTCGGCTGCTCCAAATACCAATGCACCAGAAACATTGATCCCCGATTTAGCAGATACATCTATGATCTCAACGCTCTGGCTATCATGTGGAGGTGCCGACGATTTGCTTTTTGTGACTCAGAATACTCATAATTATTTTGATCAGTATAACATCGATCATTACTACCTTATCCATCCGGGCAGTGGCCACGATTGGACGGTCTGGAAACCGGGTTTATACCATTTTGCCCAAAGGATATTCGGAAACGAGCCGGTGGCGGAAACCCCTTCTGTTACTGAGGAACAGTCTCTAAACCTTGATGATAAAGATTTTTCGTTTTTCTATGATCCCTCTTTTCAATCTATTACCATACCGGATTACAGCAGTATTAAAAAGCTGAGTATTTACGATATGAGCGGTCGTATGCGATTCACTTTTAAAACATTAAAAAGTCATTCAATCGATATTAGTTCACTAAGCAATGGTGTGTACCTGGTAGTATTGTGCGATGGTAAAACAAATACTTATGAGAAAATAACGAAATTCTGAAAAAAGTATATGAGGACTGTTCCTATGCTTTCTGTATTGCTGTTTGAAAAAGAAGAATAAAGAGCTATGAAATGGATGTTTAAGATTTACCTTAATATATCATAAAATGAAGATTCACAGAAGGTTTTTTATTCGTATACTTTCCCTCACCTTTATACCCGTTGTATCACTAATTAGTATAAATGCACAAAGAACTCATAGCGATAATGGAGACGGAACGTTTACAAATCCGGTTATTTCTGCCGACTTTCCTGATCCTGATGTAATTCTGGTAGATGACACCTATTATATGGTTACCACTTCTATGTTTGTTTTCCCAGGGGTTACTGTTCTGAAATCATACGATCTTGTGAATTGGGAGTATTGCAGCAATGCCATCTCCCGTTTTGATTTCAGCCCTTGTTACAATCTTGATGGATGTAATCGTTATTCACATGGTCAGTGGGCAACAAGTATTAAGTATAACAATGGCAAATTCTATTTGCTCTTCATTACCCTTGATGAAGGGGGTTTTATTTGTTCTGCCGAAAAAGCCGAAGGTCCCTGGGAGATAAAACAATTACCCAGGGGATTTTATGATCCCGGACTATTCTTCGATGATGACGGGAAGATATACGTAGCCCATGGTTATAGTAAAATATCCATTACTGAGCTTGATGAGAACTTCGCTCCTGCAGGAAATGACTCGTTGGTATACACAGGAGATATTCGTAATGGTCTTGAAGGGAGCCATGTGTATAAAATAAAGGATAACTATTTCCTCTATGGTACTTACGGAGGAGTTGACGGAATACAGGTTGCACTGCGCTCAAAAAATATATTCGGGCCCTACGAGCAAAAGGTGGTTATAAGGGATACTACGCCGGGAGTAACTTTTGGTGTTCACCAGGGGGCACTGATACGAACTCAGACCGGTGAATGGTGGACCATGCTCTTTGTGGATAGCGGACCTTTCGGACGTTTTCCTTCATTACAACTTGTAACCTGGGTCGACGGCTGGCCTATGGTAGGTATTAACGGAAGAGGAGTTATTACTTATAAAAAGCCTGATGTTGGGAAAGAATATCCCATTAAAGAATTACCAACTTCCGATGAGTTTAGTGAAACAACATTGGGCATGCAGTGGGGATGGAATCATAATCCTGATACAACCAACTGGTCGCTTATTCAACGGCCGGGTTATTTACGATTAACAACAGGAAAGGTGGTTTCGAACCTGCCTGAAGCACCTAATACACTTACCCAACGGCCTTTTGCACATTATGACCAAACTATTCCGACGATAGGGATTACTAAAATGGAAGTTGACCACATGAAAGATGGAGATATAGCCGGATTGGCAGTATTCCAGGACCCTTATGCTTATATTGCAGTGACTCAGAAAAAGGGATCAAAACAGCTGATCATGGTGAACAATGGTGAAACCATAGCCAGTGTACCTATGAGCGGGAAAACAGTATATTTACGTACAGTTGCCTCGAACAGCACAAGAATAGCTAATTTCGAATATAGTTTTGACAATAAGACATTTACTCAACTCGGTAACGAATTGGTAATGCGATTCAGTCTGAAAATATTTACCGGAAACAAATTCTGCCTTTTTAACTATGCAACTGATGAAATTGGCGGGTATGTCGATTTTGACTGGTTTAGGCTGAACTAGATTAACATTTTTAGGGGTAAAAACATAATAAATAAGCCAGTATACCATAGGATTCGTAAAGCAATACAGTATACTTCCCGGATTTTTTGGAATGTAGTCAATTAGGCGAATTTCACCAAAACTTGTTTGTAGTTTCAGATTTTTAAGCTTACTGTAATGTGAGATTATATTTATTCTTATTTCGTAAGCTTATTTAATCCCATGAAACATTCTGTTCAACCTTATATTGGCCGGAAAATGCTTGTCGCGATTAAGTGAAAGCCAAATGAGTCTGGGTTTACCTACAATATGATCTTCTGGCACATAACCCCAGTATCGCGAATCAAGACTTCGATGACGATTATCCCCCATCATCCAGTAATAATCCATTTTAAATGTATACTGGTTTGTTGCTTCACCATTGATATAAATAATGCTGTCTTTTATTTCCAGGTCATTATCCTCGTAATAATCGATGATACGTTCGTAGAGGGGCAGGTTGTTCAATGTTATTTCTATGGTTGCTCCCTTTTTGGGTATATAGATAGGACCATAATAATCGAGGTTCCATTGAAACCTGGAATCGTGCGGAAACATTTTATTATCATAGTAGTCGGGCTGACGAATAAGTATTTCAAGTCCCTGTACCAGTTTATTCCTGTTTAATTCATCAGCCAGGGCATCGGTTAAAGGAACCTGCATGATCGTATAATTTGAGTTATATGAAATATCTTCCGGACTGATACCCAGATCCTTCAGCTTTTTTTCATTTAACCGGCGACCTCCAATGGCTACAGAAAAATCATATTGCAGGCCGGGAATCACTTGTTGTCGCTGACCGTTAATGTACAATACTCCGCTGATGACCTGAAGTGTATCTCCTGGTATGGCTACGCAGCGTTTAATGTAATTGTCTCTTCTGTCGACCGGCCGAACAAGAATATCGTGTTTTCTCCACACTTCACTACGTCCCAGTGCATAATATTCTTCTTCGCTTTTTAATGGCTGATTGGCATACTGATCGAGTAATTTAAGACGTTCGGCTTCGGCGCGAACAATATAATAGTAACTTACTGATTGGAGTTCTTTTTCCCTGCACACTGTATCTCCGGCAGGAAAGTTGAATACTACCGGATCATCACGTTTTATTTTACTTAATCCTGCAAGGCGTTTATAGGGAATTTTTATCCATTCCACATATGATTTGGAATCGGTGCCGGGGATGGTATGTTGCATAAATGGAATTGAAAGGGGAGTCTGAGGTATACGTGGGCCATAGGCTACTTTACTTACATACAAATGATCGCCGATAAGTAGTGATTTTTCCATTGATCCGGTAGGGATCTTATAATTCTGAAAAATAAAAATATTGATGATGGTTACAGCAACCACGGCAAAAATCAGCGCATCGAGCCACTCTATGAGCCAATGGTTCTTTGCATTGCGTTTTTTCCAGGGCGTCCAGTTTACTTTTTGTGTAAGATATATATCATAAATAATAGGGAGGCCCAGAAGGAACCAATAGTTACCAAGCCAAATAACCCAGAGAATGTAAATAATGAGAGTGATTGAAAACCTTATAACATTGCGTAAACCGTATTTCTCTATGAATTTCTTTATCATGTCAGTTTATTTAAAAATCAATTGATTAATCAAATTAACGGATGAATTTAAACATTTTATTCCATCTGATACTGGCAAACCATTTTTTATTTTTATCGATGGAAAGCCATACCATTGTTGCTTTGCCTATTATATGGTTTTCCGGTACAAATCCCCAATATCGCGAATCGTTTGAATTATGCCGGTTATCGCCGAGCATAAAATAGTAATTCAATTGGAATGTATAGGATTGAACCAGGGTATCATTTATAAAAATGGAATCATTGATGATTTTCAGCCTATTCTGTTCATAATTTGTAATAATACGCGAGTAAAGAGGCAGATTTTCTTTAGAAAGAGTCACAGTTTTACCCCTTTTAGGCACGATAACTTCTCCATAATTATCCTCTGTCCAGTTGTAGTCTTCGTCGAAGGGAAAAATCTGGTTATTAACCGATGAAGGATCAATATTCTCGTAGCGAACAATAGCCTTAAAATAGTTGGAATCGACCAGAAGGCGATACATTTGACGTGTAAGAGGCAGACTGTAGATGGAATTATAAGCATTGTAGTTTACATCGTACAGGGAAACATCGAGTTTTTTAAATAACAGAGTATCGTTACGCGTACCTTTTGCTTTTAATGAATAATTGAACTGATTTCCCAGTGGAAGAGGTTCCGGTTTATTGTTGATAAAAGCCCTGCCGTGAGCAATACTCACTGTGTCGCCAGGTAATCCTATTACCCTTTTCATGTAATTATCGCGCTTGTCGACAGGCCTGTAGAGCATCTTATAATTACTATTTACAAAATCTCTCCCGTATTGCCTTACAACCTGGTAATAACTTTTATCCGGCAGGTTCTTTATTACAGTATCGCCTTCAGGGTAGTTAAAAACCACAACATCGAAATTACGGATCGAAGAGATACCTGAAAGTCGCCGGTAAGGAAAGGAGATCCAGTTTACAAATGAATTTGTATTTACGGTGAAGGGCATTACATTATGTGTAAATGGAATGGTAATAGGTGTAATGGGAAGACGGGGTCCGTACCGCAACTTACTGACGAAAATATAATCACCTACATTCAATGTTTTCTCCATCGAAGAGGTAGGAATTGTGTAGGCTTCAAGGAAAAATGTACGGATAAAAACAGCTAAAATTATGGCGATTATGAGCGAATCGATCAATTCAGTGGATATTTTATGTTTTTCTCCGGGTTTTTTGCGTTTGCGCCAAAATCGCCAGTTAACAAACTTTGTAAGATGAATGTCTGCAATAATAATCAATCCTGCAAGTAGCCAATAATTACCCAACCACAATACCCATAAAGTATAGAGGACAGAAATGAAAGCCAGTTGGAAGAATCGGTTTTTAATTAATCGTACTGCCCATAAAATATAATATTTGACTTTCATTATGCTTTTTATTCGACATTCATAAGATCTTTCGTGGAAAAATAACCTGTCTTATTTTTAATAAATTCAGCAGCGAGTAAAGCTCCTAATGCTAATCCTTTCCTGTTTTTGGCTGTATGTTTTATATCGATAGAATCGATGGGTGAATCGTATTTAATACTATGTGTACCCGGTATCTCATTTTCGCGAATAGCCTGTATCGAGATAGAATTTACATTTTGTTCTTCACCCAATATCCAATCCTTTTTACGATCCAATTCATTGATAATACCTTCAGCCAGGGTTATGGCCGTACCCGATGGAGCATCGAGTTTATGAATATGATGTATTTCTTCTATAGATACATTATAGTCGGTGAAGCGATTCATTATGTGTGCCAGCTTGCGGTTTATTTCAAAGAATATATTTACACCGATACTGTAATTTGAAGCATAAAAGAAAGTTTTTCCGTTTTTTTCACAAAAGGATATAACATCTTTAAATTTGTCGAGCCAGCCAGTAGTGCCGCATACAATGGGAACATCGGCCTCGAAACATTTCATTATGTTTGGGAATGCACTTTCAGGTGTCGAAAAATCGATAGCGACATCTGCTGTTTTTAAATTACTCGTTGTTAATTCATCCTGATTGTTGATATCAATCAGAAGAACAATTGTATGGTTGCGTTGGAGGGCCATTTTCTCAATTTCCCTCCCCATTTTGCCATATCCCAGTAAGGCTAATTTCATAGATAGTATTTTTAACAAAAATAAAAAAGGGAAGCTGTATATACACAAGCTTCCCTCTTAAATAATGTGAAATATATTATTTTACAGCATTAACAACTGCTTCGAACGCATCAGGGTGATTCATTGCCAGATCGGCAAGTACTTTACGATTAAGCAGAATTCCTTTCTTATTGATTTTACCTATAAATTCGGAATAAGACATACCGTAAGGTCTCACACCTGCATTAATACGCTGGATCCAGAGAGCTCTGAAATTTCTTTTTTTTGTTCGTCGGTCGCGATAGGCATATTGCAGGCCTTTTTCGTAGGCATTTTTAGCAACTGTCCAAACATTCTTCCTGGCACCAAAGTACCCTTTCGTTTCTTTAAGAACCTTTTTCCGTCTTTGTCGCGATGCGACTGCATTAACTGATCGTGGCATTTTTCTATTTCATTTTTCAAATGATTAGCGCCCCGTACTATTCGGAGTCTTTCGGCTAATTCATTTCCTGTTTAACAATAAATTCGTCTGAAAACATCTTACTTTAATGCGAGAAGAAGCTTTACATTTTTCTCATCAGTCTTATCAACGGTACCAAAATATCCCAGATTTCTTTTTCTTTTCTTGGATTTTTTAGTCAGGATATGACTTTTATAGGCATGCTTTCTTTTTATTTTCCCTGTGCCGGTGAGAGTAAATCTTTTTTTTGCTCCGGCATTCGTCTTCATCTTAGGCATATTCTATAGTTCTTTAGTATACTGTTTAGTTTTTCTTTTTTATAGCTTTAGGAGAAAGAATAATGATCATCCTTTTTCCTTCGAGCCTTGGCATTTGTTCTACCTTACCGTATTCTTCAAGATCCTGGGCCAATCGCAGAAGAAGTATTTCACCATCCTCCTTATATACTATTGTACGGCCTTTGAAGAAAACATAGGCTTTTACCTTAGCTCCCTCTTCTAAAAACTTTATAGCGTGCTTCAGCTTAAAGTTATAATCGTGTTCATCCGTATGAGGCCCAAAGCGTATTTCCTTTACTACAACCTTTGTAGTTTTAGCTTTAATTTCTTTTTGTTTCTTTTTCTGTTGGTAAAGAAACTTCTGATAATTTATAATCTTACATACTGGCGGATCGGCATTGGGAGATATTTCTACCAGATCGAGTTCCTGTTCTTCCGCAATCCGGAGTGCTTCTTCCAGACTATAAACACCTGGATTTTTAATACTCTCTCCAACAATTCGTACCTCTCTGGCTCTAATGCGTCCATTTATTGCGAATTGAGGCTCCCGTACTCTCTGCCTGAAATTACCGCCACCTCTTTTAATGTATGGTCCTGCTATGGTTTGGTCCTCCTAATATTAGTTAAACAATTAGTTGTTATTCAGCTATTTGTTTTACGACTTCTTTATTAATAAAGTTAGCAAAATCTTCAAGAGACATACTCCCCTTATCACCTTCACCTTGTTTTCGAACCGAAACGGTTCCATCACTCATCTCTTTTTCACCAACAATCAGAAGGTAGGGTATCTTTTTTAACTCGCTCTCTCTGATCTTTTTACCTATCTTTTCACTCCTTTTATCAATCAGGGTGCGAATATCGGAATTATTTAGAAAATTTAAAACTTTTTCGGCATAATCATGGAATTTTTCACCTATCGGTAGTATAATTACCTGATCGGGTGCTAACCATAAGGGAAATTTCCCGGCTGTATGTTCAATAAGGACAGCAATAAATCGTTCCATCGACCCAAATGGAGCTCGGTGTATCATTACCGGACGGTGCCGCTGATCGTCACTACCGATATATTCAAGTTCGAAACGGTCAGGAAGATTATAATCGACCTGAATAGTCCCCAATTGCCAGTTTCGTCCCAGGGCATCTCTCACCATAAAATCCAGTTTTGGACCATAGAAGGCTGCCTCACCATAGACGATGGTTGTTTTCAAGCCCTTTTCATTGGAGGCTTCAATTATAGCTTGCTCAGCCTTTTCCCAGTTTTCATCGGTACCGATATATTTTTCTGTATTTTCCTTATCGCGAAGTGAAATTTGTGTTGTAAAATCCGCGAAATCAAGAATTCTGAAAATATACAATATTATGTCGATCACTTTTTTAAACTCGTCTTTTAGCTGATCAGGACGACAAAAAATATGCGCATCGTCTTGTGTGAAGCCTCTGACACGGGTTAAACCATGGAGTTCTCCACTCATCTCATATCGGTAGACAGTTCCAAATTCAGCCATTCGAACCGGTAAATCACGGTAGGACCGGGGTTTGCTCTTGTAAATTTCACAGTGATGTGGACAGTTCATAGGTTTTAGCAAATATTCCTCGCCCTCTTGTGGAGTTTTAATGGGTTTAAAAGAATCCTGCCCGTACTTGGCATAATGACCGGAAGTTACATACAACTCTTTTTGTCCGATATGTGGAGTCATCACCTGCTCGTAACCGTATTTTTTCTGGACTTTTTTCAGAAAATTCTCAAGTCTTTCACGCAATGCAGCTCCTTTAGGTAACCAAAGAGGTAGACCCATTCCCACTTTTTGCGAAAAAGTAAACAATTCCAGTTCTTTTCCAATTTTACGGTGATCACGTGCTTTCGCCTGTTCCAAAAACTCAAGATATTCATCAAGCATTTTCTGCTTGGGGAAAGTAATTCCATAAATCCTGGTAAGCTGTTTTCGTTTTTCATCACCCCTCCAGTAGGCTCCGGCGACACTTAAAAGCTTGATGGCTTTAATATAGGAAGTCGATGGTAGATGAGGACCCCGACATAAATCGGTAAATTCACCCTGCTTATAAACGCTTATTGTCCCATCCTCAAGCTCATTGATCAATTCTACTTTATACTCATCACCCTTACTTTTAAAGAGTTTGAGGACTTCTGATTTACTAATTTCCTCACGTAAATAGGTATTATTCTGGGCCGCCAATTCCTTCATTTTATCTTCGATACGAGGCAAATCGGAATCGGTAATTGTAACTCCATCGCCCGGATCGACATCGTAATAGAAACCATTTTCAATAGCCGGCCCTATGCCGAATTTCATTCCCGGATATAAATTTTCCAGCGCTTCAGCCATCAGGTGTGCTGAGGAATGCCAGTATGCGAGCTTTCCTTCGGAATCATCAAATTTATGAAGTTTTATTCTGGCGTCGGAATGAATGGGTCGTGTAATATCCCATAATTCTTGGTTTACCGTAATTGATACTACTTCCTTTGCAAGGCTGTTACTAATACTTTTTGCTATATCCAATCCAGTAACTCCTTCATCATATTCTCGTTTGGAGTTATCAGGAAATGTAATTTTAATCATTAGCTTTAATGTTTAAACACGGGCCAGCAAAGATATAAATTCTCTTCTTAGGATAAGAATTAAAAGCAAGTTGATATAGGAGATTATTTGAAAATTACATCTATGAATAAAATTAATTTAATACGATTTAGCTGCATTTTTTACTGGTTACTATTACTGCCTCAATTTTTATGGGCAGAAGAGCTAACCTTAGAAATGATTTTTAAATTCAATCTCTTTAATCCGAACAAAGTGGAAGAGATACAGTCGATGAAGGATGGTGTACATTATACGGTACTTGAAGATTCGAAGGATATTGTTAAATATTCTTATGAAACGGGAAAAAAAGTGGATATCCTCCTTTCCCTTGATTCGATTGAAGATTTGCGGTATTCGGAAATAATTACTTATAGTTTGAACGAGGATGAAACAGTAATCATTATTGGTACTGAAGAGGAAAAAATATATCGCTATTCATATCGTGGCAACTACTTTATTTACGATGTGGAGAGCAAAAAGATAGTCCCCGTTTATCCTGAAGGCAAACAGCAATACGCTGAACTATCGCCCGATGGACAAAAAGCAGCTTTTGTATTTGAAAATAACCTGTATGTCAAAGATATTTATTCAAATACCATTGCTCAGGTAACACATGACGGATTGAAGAATACTATTATTAACGGAGCTCCTGATTGGCTCTATGAAGAAGAGTTTGACCTAATAACCGGCTATTACTGGTCCCCGGATAGCCGTATGCTGGCGTATTATCGTTTTAATGAATCACAGGTTCACGAATATTCACTTATTTTTTATGAGTCACTTTATCCGGAGCTTTACACCTATAAATACCCGAAGGCAGGGGAGAATAATCCCGTAGTGGATATCTATACATACGATCTTATACAGGGAAAAACCAATAAGATGGAAATACCTGAAGATTCTGACCATTATATACCACGAATACAATGGCTTCCAACATCAGATCGTCTATGTCTTACCCATCTCAACAGGTTACAAAATAAGGCTGATTTATATATATGCGATGCATCCAGTGGCAGTTCCAGGATTTTCTATACAGAGGAAAATAACACCTATCTTTCAAAGGTTACTGATGATTTTGTTACTTTCATCGACTCAGGCAACTATGCCATAATTTTGAGTGAACGAGACGGTTTTAGGCATCTTTATTACTACGAACTTGATGGAACACTCATTAACCAGATTACTATAGGAAACTGGGAAATAGAGGAATTTTATGGATTGGACGAGAAATCAGGCCAACTCTACTATACATCAACTGAAGTTTCACCTCTTGAACGGCATCTGTATTCAATTAATCTTGACGGAACCAATAAAAAGCAACTTACTTTGAAAGATGGTACTCATTCTGCTTCATTCAGCCAAACATACAACTATTATATCCTTACCTCATCCGATGCACAGACACCCTATGAATTCAATTTGTATAATCAGCAGGGAGAGCTGATAAGGATTCTTGAGAGCAATGAATTTATCAAAGATCTGACAATTAGATATGGTTTTACGAAGAAAGAGTTTTTTACTTTTCGAATTAAGGATAATACAGAACTTTATGGATTTAAAATATTACCTCCCGGCTTCAGAAAGAATAAAAAATATCCGGTTCTGATCTATGTTTACGGTGGCCCTGAATCGCAAACGGTAGTAAATTCATGGGATAAACGGCTTGCATGGTTTCAACTGCTTGCTCAGAAAGGTTATATTGTTGTATGTGCCGATAATCGTGGCACCGATGGACGGGGTGAGGAGTTCAGAAAAGCAGTTTATTTACAGCTTGGAAAATATGAGGTTGATGATCAGATAGCTCTGGCTGAATATTTAGGCGAACAATCCTATGTCGACAAAAACCGGATAGGAATATTTGGCTGGAGTTACGGTGGATACATGACGCTGTTGTGTATGACAAAAGGGAATCGTTTCTTCAAAACAGGTGTGGCTGTAGCTCCGGTGACTGATTGGAAATTCTATGATACAGTATATACCGAACGCTTTATGCGAAAACCCGGAGACAATACAGAGGGTTACAGGAAAGGTTCACCGATGAGTTATATTGAAATGCTGGAAGGAAATCTTCTTTTAATTCATGGTCTGGCTGATGATAACGTACATTTTCAGCATTCTGCCGGCTTAATTACTCAAATTATAGCAGAGAATAAAACCATTGATATGTTTATTTATCCGAATGAAAACCACCTCATGCGTGGGGATAACGCATTGTTTCATGTATATTACCAGGCCACTGAGTATATCTTGAATAACCTGTAACACGTATTAAATCAATAAATTAACAAAAATTCTATTTTTTTGGCACAGCATTTGAAATAGATTATTCAGTTACTTAAAGAAATAGAAATCATGAAAAAATTACTACTTATTACCGGGATATTCTCTTTATTCTTCTCAGGTTGCACCATATACCCCGATGCAGACTTTGCCGTTAATCATACAAGAGTTCAACCTAGGGAAATAGTCAGATTCACGAATTATTCGGATGATGCCATTCGATATGAATGGGATTTTGGCGATGGTTACATGTCGTCTGAAATAAATCCGGAACATTCTTATTATGATGAAGGAATATATACTGTAACCCTCACCGCGGAATCGCGTGATGGTAGAATTGACAGGGCATCTATTAATATTGAGGTTTTATATACCTTACTCGAAGTAACGGTAGCTGAGTGGAATGAATATGAAATAATTCAATTTATCGTACCAGATGCACTTGTTATTCTGTATGAAACATATTATGATTGGTTGAACGATTTGAACTCTGTGGTAGCTGATTATACTGATGGAGAAGGTATTATTACATTTGCAGGTCTGGATGCAAGAAGGTATTATGTTTATGTTGAAGCTGCTGATGTGGCGGAACCAGGCGATTGGTATGATAATCTCGATTTTCCGGAATCCTATCTACATACTCAGACTCTCATACCCTTTGCACTTAATACTTTTGTTGCGTGGGCCGATTATTTTCCGGCAGATAAGAATTTCAAAAAGTCCAGAAGGGATAAATATGATAAGGATAAAATAAAATATAACGAACGTTCGTTTATAATAGTCGACGTATCAAAATAATCTGGGGTATCAAAAAGCATACGTCATTCCATTGGCCGGGTAGCATAACTATCCGGCTTTTTTAATTTGAAAATTTTCTAATCTCATCAGATAATTTATATCTTTGCACACCCCTGAAAGAGGTTACTGTAAAGATTATTTTACAGAAGTTCTTTTACTACGAATACAAGGAAAGATTAAGAGTTCGTTGTTTTAAATAATAGAATTGTATTAACTCTAAACTTAAAAGTCCGAACTCATCAACTGTTAACTCGCCCAGATGGCGGAATTGGTAGACGCGCTAGTTTCAGGGACTAGTATTCGCAAGAATGTGCAGGTTCGAGTCCTGTTCTGGGCACACTTGAAATTCTGAGTTTTAAGTTATAAGTTCAGAGTTTTAATTTTATTGGATTGGAGTAAAGATTAATAACTTTGTTTTTAATTTTAAACTCAAAACTTGAAACTCCAAACTTGTTAACTGAATAAGCCCAGGTGGTGAAATTGGTAGACACACCAGCTTGAGGGGCTGGCGCCCGTTTAG
>CAZQCO010000076.1:0-18482 GCA_964592225.1 uncultured Bacteroidales bacterium | reverse complement strand
AATATAGCTATAAGAGATGGCGAAGGCACATCCGGTACTGTTTTGCATTCTCAAACTTTCACCATACCAGGTGGCGGAATGATTTGGTATTCGTTTAATATAAGTGGTGTCAATTTGGTTGCAGGCAATTCTTATACAATTCATGTGACAGAAGTTTTTCCCGGTGCCTGTATGGACATATGCTACACATGGGGCATGGACACAAGTGGCGATAATTATCCAGGAGGACAGTTTTATTACAATGATACTCCTTATAGTGGAGGAATTTATGACTGTGCTTTTAAAACTTATGTAATATCACCTGTAGATACCTGGGTGGATCTTAATTAGTTAGAAAAAGTTTTTATTTAAGAGGGACAGCACCCATGAAACGATGCTGTCCCATTATATTACAACTCCATCCTGCTTACCTCAACCGGCTTGTTGCCAATAACCCGGCAACTTTACCCGCCGGAGGCAGGCAGCACTCCACCTTCACTATCACCTTCGCATAGCTTCAGTGATCGAAGAAAGTTTCGGTGAACAAAATCAGCAACCGGCTCACCCACCTTCATATCATCAGTTCATCAATTCATCAATCACCATTCACCGATTACTAACTATTTGATTTCCGCCAATTAAATTGTAATTTGCTAACTGATTAGCAGAAAGAGTACCAGGAGTGTCTGGTGGCCAAGTTGTAAGTTTAGGAGGAATTAAGAGTTGCTGATATATTCAATTAAAGTATAATTGTTTTATGGAATGTGCTAAAAATTGAATGATTAGACGTTAATTAAAATATACACCTATGAGACTTGAAAAAATTCTTGATCAGTTGAATTCCTTTGAAAAAAATTCTTTCCTCAAAGTAATTACTAATATTATTGATGAAGTTCCTAAAAAGTCTAAAGAAATTGAAGCCATCCTTGTTAACTCCAATAAGGACTTAAAAAATGTCGATAATATTAATATTGCAAATGTTCTTAGTTTGATCGAAGATGAGTTTGCAAATTATGTCAAATCGGAATTGGTTGAGGCAACTTCTCAACTAGATATATTAATAGATATTCTGATAAGGGATGGAAATTGCATAATGTCAAGAGAATGGTTTAATAAACTTTATGAAAATGAGATCAAATCATTGGAAATTAAATTAAAAGAATTTGAACAGGAAATTCAATCAGAAAAATCAGAAATCAGCGAGCGAAGAAAAAGAGATTATAGAATTTACCGGGAGTGTTTAAAAACTGCATATTGCAATGATGAGTTAAATAATCAGGAATGTAAAATAACATCTGATGAACAATCTATTCTTCTTGTTTTGTCAAAAAATTTAGGCCTTTCTCAAGAAGAAATCAAACTTATTAACTATCTGATAATTAATATTAAAAAAGAAAATATTGATAAGGTTATTAATGAATTAAAAAATCTTGGAATTATTTTCTACTCAAAAAAAACATTAAATGTTTATATTGCTGATGAAGTAATTAGAATGTTACGTAAGGTTAGAGGTAAAGAGGTTGCCGATAAATATTATAGACGAGTATTAAAAAATTTAAGAGACCCTCAAATAAATCTGATTGCCAAGAATCATAATATTAATTGGAAAGATCCTTTTGATATTAAAATCAAAAAGATTATTAAAGAGGGTATAAATTTCAGCAATGTGCTCTCAGATGATATATTTAAAGAAGAAACTAAAGTATCTGAGAAAAAAACATTTATCAATGAATTGATTGAAAAACTTTTAAATATTGATCATCTAAGAGGAGCAACACTTGAAGAAAAAATAAAAAACCTTGTAAATTATTTTGAAGAAATTGACAAAGATGAAAAAGTAGGAATTTCCATTGACGGTTATGATAAATTATTAGTAGATATAGAAAGCATCTTACCTAAAATTAAAGTAAATATCAAAGAAGAATTTGAATTACAGGAGGAGGATATTTTTAAAAGCGATTTTTTATTAGACTATAATATTAAACCCCGTGATATATTAGATTTATTATCAGAATCGGACCTTAAATTATTTTGTGAGAAAATGGGAGTTAAATCGAGAGGGAATTTAGCAGCTAATATTCTTGATAAATATAAAGATGCAGAGAATTTATTTATTGAAAATTATTCTTTAATAGCCTATCGTGATATAAATAAATTAAAAGAAAACGGACTGATTATAAAAGAAGCTGACATTGGAATTAAATTCGAAGAAATCACAAAAAAAATTTTTAACAAACTCGGTTTTACTGTAGATGAAAAGCTCAGAAAGGAACTTAATAATACTAAAAACAAAATTGATATAATAATCAACTTAAATCATAATGAATTAATTATTATTGAATGTAAGACTATTAAAGAATCTGGTTTTAATAAATTCAGTTCAGTATCGAGACAGATAAAATCATATATTGATTTAGCCAAATCAAAAAATTACCATGTAATAAAATCATTATTAATTGCACCAGAATTTAGTGAAGATTTCGAAAAAGAATGCAGAGAAGAGTTTGAGCTAAACCTTTCATTAATAACCGCTGAAACACTCGTTAATATTTTAAACGGTTTTAAAAATACAAAACACAAACAATTACCTTATCAATTATTAATGAAAGACGTTTTAATTAAAGAAGATTGGATATTAAAAGCTATAAATAAGTAAAAACCACTAGCTCTTTGTATTTCCCCGAATGTTGTAACTTGCAGGTAACTAAAACAATCCAATCATGACCGAAAAAAATACTTCCGTTGCTGAAAGTAAACTGCCCGAGGTCATATCTTACCTGACCTTAAGAAAAGCAGTAGGTATTATAGGGGTATCATTACCCATAGTTCTGTTAACCGGTTCCCTGGTATTGGCTAATTGTTGCGAAGTGCAGGGATCGATAAGTAAGTATTATCATACGGTGATGCAGAATGTATTTGTCGGGGCGCTCTGTGCTATTGCTCTGTTCCTATGGGCCTATAAAGGTTATGAAAAAAAAGAGACTGAAAAAAAGAGTTTACCAGGAGATAACCTGGCAGGTAATTTTGCTGCCCTGTTTGCCCTTGGAGTAGCTTTTTTCCCTACATATATTGGCCCCGAAGATTTAACTCCATGCATTACAGGCTTATATTTAAGAAAAGTCATCGGCTATTTTCATCTGGGCTGGGCTTTCCTGTTTTTCCTGACCCTTGCCTACTTTTCGATTGTACTGTTTACAAAAGGGAGAAACAAAAAGAAGAACCGGTTATTCAGGGTCTGCGGTTATACGATACTGGCATGTATTTTAATTATTATCGTCTATAAGTTTCTGCTTAAGAAATTATTTCCTCAATTGCAGGATTTGGACCCCATCTTCTGGCTGGAAACTCTTGCTTTATGGGCATTTGGAGTCTCGTGGTTAACCAAAGGAAACCTGTTGCTAAGGGATAATGAACAACAAAGTGAACCGGCCAAAGCCGTATAAGCTGGGAGTGCGTTGTAAATCATTTTCGTCCTGGGTTGTCACATTGAGACAACTTTGTCATAGTAAACGTCATTACAAAGGAGATTGTAGGCCGACTGCGGTAATCTGGTTGGATTGACTACGTCGAGCTCTCCCGGCCTTTGGTTGGGATCGATTGCCGCGCTCCATTTCTTTCCGCTCACAATAACGTAAACAACAGGTTATCCCCTGGAGCATATGTGAGTAATTATAAAATTTATTTGTATCCATCATTTCCAATTCTCGGCACTTGGCAGTATCTTCGCTACTAAATACACATTACATCTTAACGGAACAAACCATGTACAGGACTCATACATGCGGTAAACTGAATATCAAATCGGTGGGAACGGAAGTGACACTCTGCGGATGGGTGCAAAAATCGCGCGACCTGGGGGGCATGACTTTTATCGACCTGCGCGACCGCTATGGTATTACCCAGTTGGTTTTTAATATGGAAACCCATGCGGCCCTGTGCCAGGAAGCCCGGAAGCTGGGACGTGAATTCGTAATACAGGTCTCGGGCGCGGTGGCCGAGCGCAGCAATAAGAACTTAAAAATACCCACAGGCGAAATAGAAATCCTGGTTGAAAAAATTAAGGTGCTTAATCCCTCGGAGATACCTCCTTTCACCATTGAAGATGACACCGACGGAGGCGAAGAACTCCGGATGAAATACCGCTACCTCGATCTGCGCCGGAATGCTATGAAGAAAAGCCTGCAACTCCGGCACCAGATGACCCAGGAAGTGAGAAATTACCTGAACAGTGAAAATTTCATCGAAATTGAAACACCGGTACTCATCAAATCGACACCCGAAGGGGCACGCGATTTTGTGGTACCCTCACGCAGGAATCCCGGCCAGTTTTATGCCCTGCCGCAATCGCCCCAGACCTTCAAGCAGCTGCTGATGGTAGCAGGATTCGACCGCTACTTTCAGATTGTAAAATGCTTTCGCGATGAGGACTTCCGCGCCGACAGGCAGCCGGAATTCACCCAGATCGACTGCGAGATGGCCTTTGTGGAACAGGAAGATATTTTAAGGGTTTTTGAAGGCCTGGCCAAAGATCTGCTGTTGAAAATAAAAGCTGTCAAAACCGACGGCCCTTTTCCCCGCTTAACCTACACCGACGCCATGGAAAAGTACGGCAGCGACAAACCCGATATCCGATTTGGCATGTGCATTAAAGAATTGTCGGACACAGTAAAAGGTAAAGGTTTCCCGGTTTTCGATTCGGTAGAATACATAGGAGGGATTTGTGCCAGGGGTTGTGGCGAGTACAGCCGGAAACAGCTCGATGCCCTGACCGATTTTGTAAAACGTCCGCAAATTGGGGCCAAGGGCTTGATATATGTAAAATATCTCCCTGATGGTACGTTGAAATCGTCGGTAGATAAGTATTATTCCGAACAGGAATTGAAAAAATGGGCAGAAGTCTTTAGTGCAAAGCCCGGCGACCTGTTACTCGTAATGGCAGGCGATAAATCCGGAACATTAAATGCCCTGGGAGAATTACGCCTCGAAATGGGCAACATATTGGAACTTACCAACAAAGACATCTTTGCCCCCCTTTGGGTCATCGACTTTCCATTGCTCGAATGGGACGAGGAAACAAAAAGGTTCTATGCCAAACATCATCCCTTTACATCACCCCGGCCCGAGGATATAGCTTTACTCGATTCCGATCCGGCACGAGTCAGGGCCAATGCCTACGACCTGGTCATCAACGGAGTCGAGATCGGTGGCGGGTCCATCAGAATCCACGACCGGCCTCTTCAGCAAAAGATGTTCAAAACACTGGGATTCAGCGAAGAGCAAGCTGAAGAACAATTTGGCTTTTTAATGAATGCCTTTCGTTACGGAGCGCCTCCCCATGGCGGCATTGCCTTTGGATTCGACCGCTTAGTGGCTTTATTTGCCGGACTCGAATCGATTCGTGATGTCATTGCTTTTCCCAAGAATAATGCAGGGCGCGATATCATGATAGATACTCCGGCACGGGTAGAAGAGGAACTGTTGAAAGAATTATCACTGAGAATAGAACAAGCCAAAAGTTGAGCTGTTTAAGAAGAAATCATCACATGAAAAAAATTACTTTAGGAGCCTATTCTTATATATATCCGATGCCTGTAGTTATTGTAGGAACTCTCATCGATGGTTCTCCTAATTTTCTGACAGTAACCTATGTTGGCATTGTTCAACATACACCCCCAATGGTTTCAGTTACTTTAGTAACCAGGCATACTTCCAATATAGGCATTGAAGAGAACAAATCGTTTAGTATAAATATTCCCAATACCCGCATGATGAATGTTACCGATTTTGTCGGAATGAACTCGGGAGATAAAATCGATAAAGCTTCTCTTTTCAAGGTATTCTATGGCGAACTTAAAAATGCTCCGATGATAATGGAGACCCCCTTAAACCTGGAGTGTAAACTGGTAGACATTATTGACCTGAAAAATGGCAGCGAAATTTATATTGGCGAAATCATTCAAACCTATTCAGAAAAAAAATATATCCGTAAAGGGTATCCGTATATGAAAAAGCTTGACCCCATACTTTTCTCCATCAATTCGAACAGTTATTATAATGTAGGGCGGAGAATAGGCTGGGCATGGAAAACCGGACTTAAGATCAATGCCTCTAAATACCGGAAAAACCAGTAGCCTATAAAGCAATCAATCCAGCTTAAGCACTGCCAGGAATGCCGATTGTGGTACTTCGACATTACCTACCTGTCGCATCCGTTTTTTCCCTTTCTTCTGTTTTTCCAGCAATTTGCGTTTACGCGTAATGTCGCCCCCATAACATTTCGCTGTAACATCTTTCCTGACAGCTTTAACTGTTTCGCGGGCTATTATCTTAGCTCCGATAGCCGCCTGAATGGCTATTTCAAACTGTTGCCTGGGAATAAGTTCTTTAAGCTTTTCACAAATTCTCCGGCCAAAAGAATAGGCATGATCACGATGAATGAGTGCCGAAAGCGCATCGACCATTTCTCCGTTCAAAAGTATATCGAGCCTTACCAGGTGAGCCGTTTTATAGCCTGTCTGATGATAATCGAACGAGGCATATCCCCGCGAAATGCTTTTCAGTTTATCATAGAAATCGAAGACAATTTCTGAAAGCGGCATTTCGAAGGTAATTTCAACCCTGTCGCTGGTAAGATAAACCTGATTTTTAAGTATCCCTCTTTTATCGATACAAAGCTTCATGATGGAACCCACATATTCCGATTTGGAAATGATCTGGGCATGAATATAGGGTTCTTCAATATGATCGATCAGGGTTGGAGCCGGCATGCCTGAAGGATTATGTACATCGATTACTTCCCCTTTGGTAATATAGGCCTTGAACGATACATTGGGGACAGTAGTTATTACATCCATATCGAATTCCCTGTCGAGCCGCTCCTGGATAATTTCCATGTGTAGCAATCCGAGAAAACCGCATCGAAAGCCAAAGCCCAAAGCAGCCGATGATTCCGGTTCAAAAACAAGAGAGGCATCGTTGAGTTGAAGCTTTTCCATGGAAGAACGGAGTTCTTCATAATCGTCGGCATCGACCGGATAGATCCCTGCAAATACCATGGGTTTGACATCTTCAAAACCCTCAATAGCTTTACCGCAGGAACGCCCGACATGTGTAATGGTGTCTCCCACCTTTACCTCAACCGAGGTTTTGATCCCGGAAATGATATATCCCACATCGCCTGCACTTAATTCCTTCCGGGGAGAAGGCTTGAGTTTGAGTACTCCAATTTCTTCGGCAAAATACTGGCGCCCTGTAGCTACAAATTTGACAGAGTCGTTTGTACGCAGGGTGCCATTGATAACTTTAAAGTACGAAAAGATACCCCGGTACGAATTAAATATCGAATCGAATATCAAAGCCTGCAGAGGTGCATCGGGATCACCTACGGGTGGAGGAATTTTCTGAACAATTTCTTTCAAAATACGATCTACACCCAGACCCGTTTTCCCGCTCGCCTCGATAATATCGTTCCGATCGCACCCGATCAGATCGACTATCTGGTCCTTTACTTCGTCGGGCATGGCGCTGGGCATATCCAATTTATTTATTACCGGAATAATTTCCAGGTCATGCTCAAGGGCCAGGTAAAGATTGGATATCGTTTGTGCCTGTATGCCCTGTGTAGCATCGATTATAATGAGTGCGCCTTCGCATGCTGCAATCGATCGTGAAACCTCATACGAAAAATCGACATGCCCGGGAGTATCAATAAGATTCAGAAAATAGTGCTGCCCTTCCAGCTCATATTCCATCTGTATGGCATGACTTTTTATGGTAATTCCGCGTTCGCGCTCCAGGTCCATGTTGTCAAGCACCTGATCTTGAAAATCCCTTTCCGACAGCGTGTGGGTTGCCATTAAAAGTCTGTCGGCCAGTGTGCTTTTACCATGATCGATATGTGCTATGATGCAGAAATTGCGTATATTCTTCATGCAATACTTAGTAATATTAGCGGACAAAGATATTTTAATTCGAGATAAATAGAAGCAGGAACCGTGAAAAAACCCGGAAGCTCTGGGAAACCTTACCTGTAAACAGACAGGGACCAAAAGGTTCCACATATGCATCTAACATTAATTATGGATATGCTTATCCCATTAAATCGGGGGCCTTATCCAGTCCTCGGGCATAATCCCTGTACAAGTATCAAACAAAAATTCGGGAAATGAATCGATCTCAATCGAATAGCTCTCATTACTTTCATTTATATATAAATAAGCATGATAGTCACTCACATCAGCAGCATAAAAAACACCTAGAACTTCTTGTTTTACCTCACTAACACACTCTATATTACCAATAAGTTGTGTATAAGAAGGATCAAACAGCCTACCTTCGGCTTCAAGCTGTTCTTCTGCATCACGATAAAATGAATAAGCATCGGGCGACAGGGAGCTCTGACTAAGTTTAATCAATAAACCTTCAAAGCGCTTTTCATCTAACTCAGCACTATCGGGATTAAAAGGGTCGTAATCTCTCAGATCGTTTAAAGTAATGTACATAAGTTCATCATTTCTGACCTGGAAGTTGCCAAACTCATCAGCATTTACAGTATGAATATTTCTGGAATAATAAGTACTCAATAATGCATGATGAAATTCATCATAAATCATCCCACGACCGTCCCGAAAAAAATTATGGCATTGTAAGTAAGCTTCATAACCATACAGGTAATAATTATCTGAAGAAAGTATCCCATTAGTTTCAATATTAAGAACCATGACCGAAAATTCCTGTTCAATAGCATCGCCATACGCATCTTCGGTGAGAAGGGTTCTGCGGTCATATTTACAGGATAAACGTTTGACTTCTGAACTGGGTACCACAAGTTGAGGGGTTGAACGAAATACTGCTCCATCCTCTGTTACCACTTCAAGGTAATAAGCAGATCCAATTTTTGCCGCATTATCATCTGTAATGTTGGCTGTATATACTCCGTTACCGGAATGGTAATAATGTACCTGGTTTCCATTTTCATCTATCACATTAACATCAGCACCTGTTACCCCCGAAAAATAAGTCCGATCGGAATAAGAACGTGAATAAGAAAGAAAAACGGTATGCTTCCCGGGCTGCGTGGTGATATAACCTTCAATCACCAAAAAAGAATCGACATTCTCAATGTCCGGCTGAAATACTTCGCTGCAGCCAGTCATAACGATTATGAAAAATACTATAAACAAAATCCTCTGCATTATCAAAATCTTATATCGTATATTATTAAAGAAACCGAAGAAACTAGTCATTTATAGCAGATTAATATGCTTATCGCACGATTTCCGATGAAAAATCCGAACGCTCAGGGAATTCTCAGACCCAATCATATTAAAATATTTATTCTACCAGGCTATCAAGCTGTTCCAGATAAGCTATCATTTTGGCAAAGTCCAGTTCATTTTTCAGCTTCAGCTTGTTGATACGGGCATACCGTGATATTTCTTTTTTGTATTGAGGAAATCGTTGTTTCAGATAGGATTTTTTTAGCCGGGCTATTTCAAAAGTTTCATTCAGATAAATATAGTAGCAATACTCATCGGTAAATTCATCGATAAATGGCATTTCAGGAATCCTGAGTGGTAAAACTGTCTTCAAATACAGCTTATAGAAAGCAAGCTTCCCCTCGTGCAATACTTCCAGAAAATAGTCGGAATGTATTTTTTTTACACCAAAATCGCTGTTTACCCGCTTGAAATATTTACTTACACTTCCATCTTTATAGGAAAAAGCAGTCACCAGGTTTTTTTCAGGCAGGATCAGACGTTTTAATTCATCATTATAAATAATTACAACCTGTTCATAGGTATCGAACTTAAACTTGACATTTGAAATTGTTTTTTCATCCTTAAGGCAAAGGGTACCAATAACCCAGTCATCTGTCAGGTAAGCATTCCCTTTTACCTGCATATAGGTATTCGTATAAACCTGCCCTCTGAGCGGATAGTAACGGTGCTCCGGATATTCTTCCGATGCCAGCCTGACCACTTGTGAGAAAGAACTCTGAAAAAAGCCGATCCCAATAAAAACCAAAATTATATATTTCATACAAGAGTTCACTTTTGTCAATTATTCGTGTGCTGCTACTTTAAAATTGTGCTTATAATTTACAGATACACCTTCTGATGTATAGCCTGCTATATCAATAACAAACTCTCCTTCTTCATCGGAAGTATTGAAATTGATATCAGCCATCCCATTCCCATCAGGCAATACTATAGGATTCCAATAGAGTTGGTTAGCAAAATCGGGAGTGCCTGATTGTCCAACCTGTCCGTCATAATTCCGCCAATACTTTTCATTAGTATTTGCATAACCGGGAATTGAGTATACCGTACGTCCGTTCTTCTTTTCCTTCTCCGCCTTATACTTCTTGGTTGTGTATATAGCCAGTAATCCATCGTATAGCAACTGACCTGCAACCCGCAGCCCGGACTGGATTTCAACACGCTGAATATCATCAGAGTTAAGATCGTACAATTCCCGGAAATCGGAAACGTATATTCCGTCAACCATTACAATGGGATTATCGGAACGGGTACCATTCTCGATATGGAAGACTGTTATCTCGCATTTATCCTTTGTATGCTTGTACCTGACCCTGGGAAGTATTTCGCGGGCAATCTCTTCAAAGTTGGGCAGAAATAAAAACTCTCCGGGATATACAACGATTTCCGGCTCGCCATAAAAACTTTCTTTCGTACCGATTGAATTATCGGAACCCTTCCCTGCTTTAAAGTCATTATTTCTGAAGGCTTTCTGAATTAAAACCCGTTGTGCTTCGTCCCGCATTTCCTTTACGAATAAAGAATCGTATGTATGTGCTACCTCATTATGTTTGTAAGGTATTAAAGAATGATAATAAAATTTTTCATCCACATCAATATTATCCCCCTTCAGAGGAATTCCCTCAAATGACAGGAATAAATGCGCTTCCTTGTCGCCATACTCGTTCAGCAACATAGAAAAATAGCCCGTACTATCGGTAGTTGCAGCAACAAATACACCCATGGTATCCTTTATGGCCAGAACCAACTGAAAGTTTTTCAATCCGGATTTACCATAGCCGTTAATTAATCGTCCCGAATACAACATCCCCATATCTTCTGCCAGATATTCAGGAGATTTATGCGAATATGATCTTAATTCCGCAAAGTATCTTGGGAAAATAATATGTAACTCCTGATCTGATCTGATTTTTTCAGGTCGAAGTAAAACCATTCTATCCTGGTTCACTAACGGATCCTGATCAGAATATAGTTTGTGCACGCTTACAGAAAGTCCGGTTCCCTTCTGCAGAGAGAGGGATGTCAGATCGAGCTTTATATTCACACTTTCACGGGTCGAATAAATGCTATCGCCTGAATTCACTATGTTGACAGGAGAAACAACAATGGGTTGATTTAATAGCAGATTATCCCGGGTATCGGTTAACAATAAATCATAATACCCATAATCAGGAGAGAATTGTGTATTTATCTCCTTCTTAAAATATTCGTTGTTAATTACTTTCTCCCATATAATATCTTCGCCTGTAATAAGTTTAAGCTTAAGTTGTGCCGGAGGTTTATTACTGCCATCTGTTACAACCGTCAGCTCCCCATTTTCAGGTACGTTTACTTGTAAAGAATAGCCCGAATATTCTACCTGTGGCAATTCAAATTCAGCCTTCCCCTGAACTGAGTCACCCATAACCAGCTGGTACCTTTTCCCCAGAGAGGGAGTAAACAGAAACTCGGCATAACCTTCCTCATTTGTAACAGCCGAATGAATTTTATCCCCGGAATAACTTTCCTGAAGAGTTACTTGCTGCTTCTCCCCCATTAAACCGGGAATCCTGATTTGTAACTGTGTAGGCAAACCGGTAACGAGTCTGCCTCCCTGAATATACACTTCTGGTTCGAATGGAATTTTACAGGTTGAATGAGCCTGTAATGTTTTATCGTATTGATTGTAAATATAGACAGGATAGGATGCGAAAACTTCTTCCCCGGAATTTCTCATCCATTGCGTGTAGGCTTTCAGATAATAAAGGCCGGTGGAAAGTGTATCGGGCAACTGCAGTATCGAAGAAGCCGTATTATTTTCGTTATGAAGTACCTGTGCCAGTATGCTTTTTTTATGCTGATCGATAAGTTCGATATAGAGAACCTTGCTTAAAAAAGTTGCATTCTCTTTATCAGTGTAGCAGTACACTTTATAAAAAATATGTTCTCCTGCTATATAGGAAGTGCGCCCTACGTGAAATGCCAGATGCTCGTGGTATTCCTCCTGAGCAGATACAGGCCCCGAGAATCCCGTACTAATAAGTATACAATACAGCAGAACAAGATAAGAGAATGTGTTCATATTGTGAAATTGCCTGATCATAGATATTTTCTCTATTTTTTGTATTTTACTGATGTAGCTTTTTAAAATGGAGGTCTGATCCAATCACCCGGCTGACCCCATGAACAGGTATCGAGCCATAATTCAGGAAACGAATCGATCTGTATGGAATAAGGCTGATTACTGGTACTAATATATAGATACGCATAATAGTCACTTACATCGGCAGCATAAAAAACACCTTTTACTTCTACTTCGGGATCGCTGATACACTCTATGTTACCGGTAACTTGCGTAAAAGAAGGATCAAAGAGCCTGCCCTCAGCTTCAAGTTGATCCTCCGCATCGCAATAAAAAGTATAAGAACCGGGCGATAGAGAATATTGACTCAATTTAAACAACAAACCCTCGAAACGTGTCCCTGTAAGTTGGAAAGAATCGGGATAAATGGGTTCATAATTCCTCAAATCATCTGTAATAATATACATGAGTTCATCATTTCTGACTTCAAAATTGCCATATTCATCGGCATTGACAGTATGTATGATGTTGCTATATTTTCCGCTTAAACGCCGGTGACGATAAATATGATATTCATTGAAATCGTAAGTCAGATAACTATGATGTTCTTCATAGGCTCTGTAATGATAAAAATAGTAATTATCGGAGGGTAATATTCCGTTGGTCTCAATGTTCAGAGTAATAACCGGAAATTCCTGTTCAAGAACATCACCATAAGTATTTTCGGTAAGAACAGTCCTGTGATCGTATCTGCAGAAAAAATGCTTGACCTCAGGACACGGGACTACCAGCTGCGGAGTGGATTGAAATATGACTCCCTCACTTGTAATTACTTCAAGATAATAGGTGGACCCAATTTTTGCAGCATTATCCGCAGTGACATGAGCCTTATACACTCCACCACCCGCATCTTCATAATGAACACGATTTCCGTTCTCATCGACCACATTTACATCAGCGCCCGACTGCCCTGAAAAATAGGGACGTTCATTATAAGATCTTGAATAGGTAAGCAGAACAGTATGTTCTCCCGGCCGTGTCGAAATAGAACCCTCAATAGTCAGGAATACATCGACCTCCTCTATATCCGGCTTATAAACTTCACTACAGCCGGTTATAAAGATCAGAATGGGTAGTATGAACAGTAATCTTTGCATTTTCAAAATCTGATATTGTACGTTATTGAAGGTATAGGAGTCCCAATAATGGACAATTCATAAAAAGCATATTTTTTATAATTGTTCTTTGCTGTGGGGATGTCCTTTTTATAATAAGTCGAGTATACATTATTATGCCCGTATACATTATAGATTGATAATACCCAGCTACTATAGTATTTCTTTTTCTTTTTCAGACTTATGTCCCAGGTGAGTGAAAGGTCGAGCCGGTGGTAATCGCGCAAACGATACTTATTCCTATCGGAATAAACCACAATAAGATTCCTGTTTAACGGGAAAAACGATTCCGGATAAGTAGCAGGCCGGCCCGTGCTATAAGTAAACGATGACGAGAAGATGAACCTGCGGGATATTTTATAGCTTGTGACAACTGATAAATCGTGGGGTTTATCATAATTTGCCGGGTACAATCTTCCATCGTTTATAAGCTGTTGCTCATAAGCTCCCGAAGTCTTAAGGTAGGAACGGGAATAGGCATAGCTTACCCAACCTGTTAAACGGCCCGCATTTCTCCGAACCAGTAGTTCAATACCATAAGCATTCATCCTGGCTGAAAGAACATCCTGTTCAACGGATTCATTCAGAAGTAATTCAGCTCCATTCTTATATTCGAGTACATTGTTTATCTTTTTGTAATAGATCTCAACCGATGTTTCAAGAATACCCTTATAGAAATTTCTGAAGAATCCGAGAGAAACCTGGTCGCTTACAGCGGGCTTTATATATTTATCGCTCGACTTCCATGTATCGGTTGGAATCACAACACTGCTGTTGGAAAGAATATGCATATACTGGTAATTCCGGCTTACACCCAGTTTTAAAGAACTTGATGTTCCCAGGGAATATCGGATACCCATTCTGGGTTCGAGGCCGGGATAGGTTTTAATGATGTCGCCCTCGCCAAACTCCTTATTTCCTTCAAGGGTTGTATTATCGATATAGCTGCCATCTTCATAGAGATTGACAGTTGCAGGGCCCAGACACAGGTAATGCGAATAGCGTAAACCGGCAGACAAAGAGAGTTGTCCGGTAATTTCATATATATCCTGAATGTATCCTGCTATCTCGGCCGAATGTTCTTCTTCAAGTGCCAGCGGGTCCTTGTCCGATTCCTCACCAAAAGCATTTCGTTCGCCGGGAAAGAAGGTATAATAGTTACCTTCCACACCCCCTTCAAAAGAATGTTTCTCATTCAGCGTATAGAGAAGCCTGTATTTCACTCCCAGTTGCTGAATTCCGGTGGCTACGCTATAGGCAATAGCAGGATTATCTTTTTCAACGGAGAATGTTTTGTAATCGCTGATAAATGCTGACAGGGAAAAAGTAAGATTATCACCGGCTATATAACTCCATTTAAGCGAACCAAGGCGGTTGGAATATTCATACGAATTTTTACCTGCCAGATCGAAATAATCATTGCTGAGATAGGTGAATAAACTTATTCGGTTCTTCCGGTTAAGAATAATATTCAGTTTGGCATTTATATCATAAAAATTGGCCCGGCTCTTTCGTAGTTCAAGGTCCGGCAGACGTTTCAGTATCCAGTCGGAGTAAGTGGTTCTGCCTCCGATTATAAGCGATACTTTCTCTTTGACTATCGGCCCATGGAATGTCATTTTACTGCTAAACAGACCGATATTGCCGTATCCCTCCCATTCTTTCAGATTTCCTTCTTTCAGATCGATATCCATAAAAGCTGAAGCCCTTCCTCCGTAGCGGGCAGGTGCTCCACCCTTAAAAAGTTCCAGGTTTTCGATAGTTCGCGTATCGATAATGGAGAACATACCAAAAAGATGATTGGAATTGTAGATAGGGACATCATCGAGAAGGATCAGGTTCTGATCGGTATTACCCCCGCGCACATTAAAACCCGATGCCATATCGCCCGACGACTGAACTCCCGGCAACAGGGTCATGGTCTTCATAAGGTCAGGTTCGCCCATCAGCACAGGTATATTATTGATAGACCGGGCATCGAGCCGGATAATGCTCATTTCGGTGCTTACCACATTGGCATTGCTTTTACTTGTAATCACCACCTGATCGATAGCAACAGTGCTTTCAAATAATTCAACATTGTAGGTGCCGGGTGAGATCATGTTGACCATAACTTCCCTTTCTTCAAAGCCTATATAACTATAAGTGGTAGTCTGCTTACCAACAGGAAGTTCCACTGAATAATAACCTGCAAGATCAGTAACCACACCCAGATCCAGTTCGGGAAAATGAATGACAGCTCCCGGTAAAGCCTCACCGGTTTTACCATTCCGTACATAGCCTTTGAGACTGGCCCTTTTATACTTCCCTGCCAGCATGGGATCACCGACATTTACAACGGCATATAAATTCCCGCTTCCATCCGTGTCGGCATATTTTTCCTGATCATCAAAATTCAGCCGGGTTCGCTCTACAAAAACAATGTTTTTATCCTTATAAACCAGGTAGGCAATCCCCCGCTGTGTCATAGCTTGGTCGAGATAATTATTTAAGGTTTTTCCATTATCCGATGCATAGAGATAAACATCATTCAGCAGGTCCTTCTGATAAAAAAATTTGAAATCCGGAAGTCCCGTAAGATATTCTTCCAATGAAATTTTGTCTTCAACGCCTGATATAATGGTCGTATTAATATCCTGCGATTTCAATCCGCCACAAAGCAAGGAGAGGAAAAGAATGAGAAAACAAGCTGATATTTTCAGTCTGATCATGTTAACTATACGGGCTAATCGGTTATTCATTTTAAAGAGGCGCACAAGATAATAAAAAACCGGGTATTCGGGTATATAAAAAATACATATTTCAGAATTTAACAATTATTTAATCCTTCACTTTCACATATAGTATGACACTAAAAGGGTCTTTATCCCCTAACCGGAATTGAAGAAAAAAGCAAATTAAGGATATCGACCCGGGGTTCAATATGGATTTCTATAGCTGAATTTCAGACCTGTACCGTAGTTCAGGTAGTGCCTGTACTTTTATAAAGACTGTTGCCCGAAAGATTGAAAAACTGAGTTCCGGAATAACTGACAGGAATGCCGGTAAACAGGGATAGATTTTACCCTCCATTACCATCAGCACCCGATTCATAATCCTTTATTGTCAGGAATGAGTATTGATAATTCATGGGTATTATCGAATTATAGTCTTCCACTGCAGCACCCGACAAACAGGCCTCAATAATTCTTTTACCCGTGTGCGATAAGCCCGGCGTTAAAAACTTTTGTAATTCCTTCTTAAAGAAATCATATAAAAGCTGTGCGCCTGCATCGTAACCCTCAACACCCACCTCGGTCTGACGATGAACCTGAAGGAACCGGGAAGGAATTTTTGCCCCTTCAATAGTCAGGTAGTTCAACTCATACCCTAACAGTGGACATCTGGCTTCCTGGTACTGGTCGCTTCTCAATTTTGCATTTCCCCTTCGTGTCAGGTACTCGCGCATTAAAAGCTGTGGCTTGAATCCCATCTTCCAGACACCAATATGCTGATTGGGCACTAAGGTATACCGGGTCCGGGGAGTCTGCATGATCTGCTCCAGCAATATATTGGCATGGATCTCCATTTTACCGGTGGCAAAAGGCCAATACGAACCAACACCTTCCGATCCCATTTCACCGCTGCTCACAATACTTGGATTGGCATAACCTCGGGGCGAAACCAGCCTCCACAACCACGCCAGGGCAGGAGGCAATATATGGAACAGGCCCACAATACCGTAGCTGGGATTTTCTTTTGAGCAGGGAGGCGTACGAACCCCGAAGCTGCGGACATCAATGGTAACACTTTTATCAATAATCCCGGGCACTATATCCCTGGGAAGGATTACCCTGGGGTTCGGACATCTCTTCCCGGGTTCGTCTTCCGTATGGTCCCATATCAACGCAGTGCAATCGGGGTTTGTTTTAATATTCAGGAACAGTAAGGGTTTCTTTGGCTTAATGGTTATTTTTTCAAGAAAGGGATCATCCCCATAATCAGTAATACTGTCGACACGGATAAACCAGGAATTTTCCGCATCCAGCAACGTCAATTTGCCATTGGTCGATTGCAGGGTTGGGTGACACAGCGCCATATCATCGGCGACAGGATTAAAAGAACAGAAAAGCGGCAGGTTGATTAACCTTTTTTCTCCTGTCAGAATATTTTCTCCGATCAGGATCTGCCCGCTGGGTTCCCTGACAATATTTTGCAGCATTTCGCTCTTGCCCCCGCCGCTGGCCCCTTCGTGCATAAAGGTGGTAATATTATCGTAAGGGCTCACTACCTGTACCGTGGAGCAATGGGCCGTGATCCATCCCTCCTTCTCCCCTTTGGTCAGCAGCGCCCCGTACAATCCTTTTTTCGCGCTGGGTCCCGGGTAAAGGTTATAGGCATAGATCTCGTGCAGGGCTTCCGAACGTTTGTGAACCACAACCTGTTTCCCCTCGAAATGGGTGTGACGAAATGTAGGGGCCACATAGATTACAGAATCGATGGTATATTGATCGGGCAAGTCGGCCACAGGCATAATTTTTTGTAACATCGATAGTCCCATGGCAAAAAATCCGGCATTGGCAGGAGCAATGGCCATTCCGCTGACACCTATCTTTTCTCTACCGGCAAAATAAAAAAAGACCGCCAGTTCCTGTTCCTGTAACCACTTCAAAGTATCCGACTGAAGCGATTGGAAGTCATACCCAAACCTGTCTTTGAAATATACCTTATCCGTGGGCTGCTCATCGGCAATGAACATGGTATCGGGGTCGCGCCGGCGCATGTAGGGCTCGGTATAGTTGGCCGAAATACCGTTGCTTACCCGGTGTACTATGGCCTCGGTATATTCCCCTTTCCCGGGAATAGTGTACTTTACCTCAAACGAGCTGTTGTTTTCGCCACCTGTGGCAGCCAGCGCCAGTTGATCAACTGTGTTAAAGACGGTATATTTCCTGCAACTGCTTAGCAACGCACTAACATTGTCAGGTAACGTAATTTTTTTCTTTT
>CAZQCO010000075.1:0-18507 GCA_964592225.1 uncultured Bacteroidales bacterium | reverse complement strand
GAAATGTTGATTCTTTTCCGCGTCATATCAATATATTTCCCGATTAATCAATGTCTTTAACGCGGTTTTTGAGGTTTTATAATTCTACTACAAATATGCCCGCCTGGCCCGGCGGACAGGTAATCCCTACGGGATTTCTTATCTGAACTAAAGTCCGTAGGACTTTCATATTTGTAGAAATTTCAAAACGAGTTATAAAAGTGCACTAACTGATTACATACAATGAAATACCAGCTTTATTTAGTGCGCAACCTATTAACTAAATTAGTTGCGCTTTCGTTACAATTGGAATTTTTAAAAATCAATTCTTCCAGAAGCTGCGTGTAAACAATACCAGAACTGTGAAAAGCTCAAGCCGTCCGATAAGCATCAGGAAGGAAAGGAACCACTTGCCAAAAACACTGAAATGTGAATAAGTATAGAGAGGGCCCACATCCCCGATACCGGGACCAATATTACCCAGGGTGGCAGCTACTGCGCCCAGCGAAGTTTCCAGATCATACCCCATAAAAGCTACCACAATAACTCCTATTACCCAGATAATGACATACACTGAAACAAAGGCCAGAACATTGGTGATGATCTCAGGTTTTACGGCTTCCTTATCGAGTCGCACCGGCACAATAGCGTTAGGGTGAATCAGGCGTTTCAGTTCCAGCCAGCCGTTTTTCAGTACCAGCACAATCCTGACAATTTTAATACTGCCTCCGGTAGAACCTGCCGAACCGCCAAAAAACATTAAGAAAAGTAGTAATACTACGGTAGAGGGTATCCATTCCAGGTAGTTAAAAGTGGTAAAACCGGTAGTTGTCATAATGGAAACAACCTGAAAAAGTGCATCACGAAAGGATTTTTCAAGCGTTTGTTCTCTCAGGGTAAAGGCCAGAGCAGTTGTAATTACAAGGGTAAAAACAGCAATAAATGATAGGTAAGCCCTGAATTCTTCATTTTTCCAGATTCTCCTGAATTTGAATTTCATGGCCAGGTAGGAGAGGGAAAAGTTAATTCCTGCAACCATCATAAAAAAAGTAATTACATATTGAATATAAGGGGACGAATAGAATGCAATGCTGGCCTGTTTGGTCGAATACCCTCCGGTAGCCATAGTGGTAAAAGAATGGCATACAGAATCGAAAAAAGACATTCCCCCTATAAATAATAGTATCACTTCTGTCAGTGTTATAAGTGAGTAAACTGCCCAGAGTCGTTTTGCTGTTTCTTTAATGCGTGGATGTAATTTATCGGGTGTTGGTCCGGGCACTTCGGCCGTAAAAAGCTGGATTCCGCCGATACCCAGAATGGGAAGAATAACAAGTGAAAGAACAATAATACCCATTCCTCCAAGCCATTGGGTCATGCTTCGCCAGAATAGCAAGCCATGTGAAAGCGATTCAACATTGTTAAGTATGGAAGCGCCGGTGGTTGTGAATCCTGAAATGGTTTCAAAAAAAGCATCGGTATAGGATGGTATGGCACCCGAGATCACAAAAGGAATAGCACCGAAGAGGGAGAAAAGTACCCAGCCCAGGCTGACAATAGTGAAGCCTTCACGTTTCCCTACATTTTTTTTACACTTGCGAAAAATTACCCAGAGTAGAAAACCTGTTATAATTGTAATAAAGGAAGACAGAAGGATGTAAACAGCATCAGGGTCACCATAGATCACTGATATAGGAGCCGCGATAAGCATAAAGGCTCCTTCGAGAATGAGAAGAATACCTGCAATAAATGCAATGACCCTGATATTGATCATAACTTATCAGGTGAATAGTTTACTAACCTTTGGAATGGCAGCAGGAAGACTAAATACTACGACCTTATCGCCGGGCTTTATTAAGGTATAGCCAGTAGCGATAAAACTGGTATCTCCCCTGATAACTCCCCCCACCATAGAATCTTTCGGGAAATTTATCTGGTTCAGCGATGCCTGTGTTATTTTCGTATCAGGTTGAACCTCAAATTCCAGTACTTCGGCATCGGTACCTGTCAGGCATTTTACTGCCGACACTGCTACGCTTGAAGTAAAACGGAAAATCCGGCTGGCAGCGATCAGCTTTTTATTTATTATGGTATCGATTCCCATATTTTCGGCCAGGGCAATATAATCGATAATTTCGACCTCACAAATAGTCTTTTTAACACCCAGTCGTCTGGCCAGCATGCAGGAGAGGATATTGATCTCAGAATCGCCGGTGACGGCAATAAAAGCATCCATACTCGCCAATCCTTCTTCTGTCATGAGGTTTACATCGCGACCATCACCATTTATAACCAGGGTATTATTCAGCATATTGGAGAGGCGGTAACTCTTCTCCCTGTCCTGTTCAATCAGCTTAATATTGTGTTGTGTTCCCAGATCTTTGGCAGTTAACATACCAATACGACTTCCTCCAAGGATCATAATATTTCTTACATCGTACTTTTTCTTCCCTGATAATTCCATGAGAATCTCAGTGCCCTCCTGGGTTGAAATCACATAGATCAAATCACCGGTATTTATAATGAAATCGCCATTGGGAATTATGGTTTCATTATTTCGTGTAATAGCAACAGCACGGAATTCATTCTTTTCCTGTGAGGCTGAGATTTCCTGAAGGCTTTTACCGGCTATTTTCGAGTCTTCATCCAGGCGGAGTACAAAAAGGGAGAGCTTTCCTCCTGAAAAATCAACGATATCTGTACTACCTGTCTGATGCAAAAGACCAACGATTTCAAGGGATGCAATTTTTTCAGGGTAAATCATATAATCGATTCCCATACTGATGAAATGCTCCCGGTGTTTGACATACAGATATTCCTGATTATCGATACGGGCAATGGTTTTTTTTGCTCCCAGTCGTTTGCTTAAAATCGATGCAGTAATATTGGTTTCTTCATTACGGGCAACGGATATAAACAGATCAGCTTTTTTCACCCCGCAGTCAAGTAAATCGGAAATATTGGTAGCAGATCCGCTCCGTGTCATTACATCGAGAGTGGAACCTACCTGTCGGAGTTTTTCCTCGTCGGGATCTATTAATACAATATCATGATTTTCCTGACTTAGCATCTTGGCCAGATGTGATCCAACTGCTCCGGCTCCTGCAACAATGATTTTCATGTATAAATGATATCAAAAACCCTGCAAAGTAAACTATTCTAACCATAATAAACTATAAGAATTTAATTTTTCTCATTATTTGATTACAGTCTTTATCGATTCTAAGTAATTAGAATTCACCATTTTATACAATTAATAACTTATGTTTACTCTAAAATTATAGTTCACTAGGATTAACCGTATAACTAACCGGATATTGTTACAAAGTAATTTCAGGTTCTTATTGAATGTTAATTCGAAAGATTAATTTTCTTAAAGGCGCCGTTGTTTTGAGGATCGTAATAACTGATCCCGTAATTATCAGCAAAATCCTTCCAGGTGTTTTTTCGAAAACGGGAGAGTGAATTACTCACAAGAATTAAATCCGGCGCACAACTTAAATAGACATCCTTATCGGGATACCCAGAGTCGTTATCAACAATCAGAATTTTTTCTTTAGTGGCTGGGGAAGCTGGAAAATTAGCTGTTTCAGAATTTTTTAAATAGAGGCATTGAGTAGTATAAAAATCGATCAGAAATCCCTGGGGCATTAATTTTATCTCCAGATTCCGGCCATTAATTATTTTTTCCGGAATTTCATTTTCAACCGGTATCCATACTTTTTCCCTGTTTATATTATGCGCGATCCAGTAGTTCTTGATGTACCGGATGGAGTTATCGTTTTCAAATGATTCAACTCCTTTTGTAATGACTGTATGGTTGATACCATCAACTAAGCTCAGAACAAGACTATTATCCCTGACATTATAAATTATTAGTTCTTTTTTATCAGACAAATTTCTGATGCTTATTATATCGGCAAGGAGGATAATAATAATCAGTGAACAGGACAGGTGTGGAATATATCGGTAATACCCCTGTATAATAATGATCATAAGGAATAGCAGAAAGAGATAGAATGCAATAAGATGAATGGTATTAAAACGAATTTCCGTAAGAGTTGAAAATGGTAACTCTCCGATCATTGCTATAGCATGGTTTAATGTTTTTAGCAATATATTCAGAATGCCGGCAATAAACGGCAGCAGGAATGTAAGGGGTATTAAAATGCTGAATACTACAGCCGAAGCCATTATTAACCATACCAATGGAATCACAATTATGTTTGTTAGCCAGAAATACACAGGAAATTGATGAAAATAGTAAAGACTCAGCGGAAATGTAATTAACTGGGCAGCTATGCTAACTGTAAGCAATTGCCAGATACGGTCGATAATACCATTTCGGATAAAAATAAGCTTTTCGAGTTTGGGTTGAAAATAAATTATGCCCATAACTGCCAGGTATGAGAATTGAAACCCGACTTTAAAAAGTTCTGAGGGATTGATTATTAATATCAGCAAAGCTGAGGCCGCAAGTATATTGTAGCTGTTAATCTGACGCTGAAGATTTTTACCAATAAGAAACAAAGAAAACATTAAAGCTGCACGCAAAACCGATGAAGATAAACCGGTTATAAAAGCATACATCCAGATGACAGCAAGAATTATAAGGGTACGAAGTAACCTGTAATATCTTTTCTGGTTGCGATTCCCGAATAGTGAGGTTAATAAAAGATAGAGTATTCCTACATGTAATCCCGATACAGCAAGTATATGCATAGCTCCCACTGCAGCATAATTTTCTCTTAATTCCTGTTCAAGAAAGCTCCTGTTGCCAGCAGCCAGTGCCGAGAGTACTGCCAGTTCATTGTTATGGATATTGTATCTTTCGAAACAGGCTATCAACTGCTTCTGAATGTTGGTCGACAGGCGTATAATTCTTAATCTGCCGGAATTTTTTCCATAGGAATAATCAATTTTCTTAAAATAACCTGAATAATGGATACCCTGGTGCTTCATGTACCTTGAGTAGTTAAATTCACCGGGATTGCCCGGATTCTTTATTTCACTCAGTTGTCCTGAAATGAAAATAGTATCACCAACCTTTGGAAGCGGGCATAAAGTATCAGGTTCCAGGTAGATACGTACTTTCTCATTTAAATGGGTTTTATGGCTATCTTTTCCTATCGACCTTATCCTGCAATCCAGTTGCGTACTTCTGTCTTTAGAAACAGGAGAACTTACTACAATCCCGGAATAGTGCATTTTACCGGCAGGCAATTTATTATAACGATTACTTAAGTAATAATTAAAAATTCCTGCTAACACAAAAACAATATAAAGTAGCATTCCACGGTATATGAAACGCAGAGTCCGATCTTTCCCGACGAATAGTATCATGAAGAATAGTGTGGTCAGGAAGATGCCAAGGGTAAAAAATATGCAGATCTTGAACTGGTGAAGGAGTTCCATAACACCTATGCCTGCAATATAAGCCAGTGTTATGCGGATGAGTGGGTGATTTCTTATGTAACCTGCTGTTTGCATATAACCTAGCGCAAATTAAGAAATGCTCTAAACAAGGGAATTATACTAGGGGAATTTACAAAAAATGAGTAATTTCCCCCTCCGATAAGATTAAATTTTTTGGAGCAAAAGACAGAAAGGTCTATTTTTCTTTCTAGTTCGCAGAAAGTTAAATTTTAAAATGTAATAAATCATAAATATAAAAGAATAGAGTATGGCAAATTTGAAAACCCGTTACCTGGGAATCGACCTGAAAAATCCTGTAATTGTTGGTGCCAGTAATATTGTGAATAAGCTGGAGAATGTAAAAAAAGTGGAAGAAGCCGGTGCTGCCGCTATTGTATTTAAATCGTTGTTTGAAGAACAGATACAACTGGAGAGCGCACAACTGGATGACAAATTGCAGGAATACAGTGAGCGTAATGCGGAAATGATCAACCTCTTTCCAAAAATTGAGCATGCCGGTCCAGAAGAACATTTGTTTAATATTGCCATGATTAAGAAAACAGTTAAAATCCCTGTAATAGCAAGTTTGAATGCTACTATAAAGGAAACCTGGATTGATTATGCTAAGCGTATCGAAGAAATGGGAGTCGATGCCCTGGAATTGAATTTCTTCTATGTTCCCCGCGATATTGAATTTGATGGCCATAACCTCGTTGGAGAGCAGGTTGATATACTTAAGGCTGTTAGGGGAGCAGTGAAAATACCTCTAAGTGTTAAACTCAGTCCTTTCTATGCTAATCCTTTGAACCTGATAAAAAAACTTGATGATGCCGGCGCCAATGGATTTGTTCTGTTTAACCGTTTATTTCAGCCCGAAATTGATATGGACAAGGAAGCACATTATACTCCATTCAATCTTAGTGTACCTGAAGATAACCGTTTACCCCTTCGCTTTGCAGGTTTGCTCTATGGAAATCTGAAAGGGGATGTTTGCAGCAATACCGGAATATTTACAGGCAGGGATGTGGCAAAAATGATACTTGCCGGTGCCAACTGCGTTCAGATAGTCAGTACCATCTACAAGAATAAAATTGAATACATTAGTACAATTATAAAAGAGTTGGAAGCATGGATGGATGGCAAGGGTTACAAATCGCTAAACGATTTCCGTGGTAAATTATCCAATAAAAACACAAACGATCCTTTTGTTTACAAACGGGCCCAGTACATCGATCTGCTACTGAAGTCGGATGAAATACTGGTAAAATATCCTGTTCGGTAATACTACAACCAGATTACAGCAAAAAAGGGAAAATACAAGATTCCCTTTTTTTTATTTGTTCCGGCTAATTTATTATTCACAGTGTTTTTGTATATCATTCATGAATGGATAAATTTGTTGCGACATATTTAAATTGTATTCCGCTTTTATAAGGAGTTGATAAATCCAGAAAAAAGTGGGTTACAAAGCTGATAAAATTATACAGTACTATAGGTTAGTAATTCAACTATGAGCGATACATCTCAAAAACAAATTTATTTTCATGTTGGCACGGGGAAAACGGGAACTACTTTTCTCCAATATCGTGTTTTTCCAAAATTGAAGGGCATATATTATATTCAGAGAACGCGCTACAGGAGAGTAACAAAGATTATTAATAAAAGCCATTGTACCAGGTTTCTTGTATCGAGAGAGTTTGACCAGCAACTTGAAGATCAGGTTAAATTGTTTGCTGCTGAGTTCCCTGATACTACACCAATTATTGTATTCAGAAAGCATGCTAGTTATATCGCCTCCCAGTACAGGAGATTTGTAAAGAATGGCTTTACTGGCGGGTTCGTTGATTTCATCGATCTGGAGAACGATAAAGGATACTTCAGAAAACAGGATCTGGATTATTCCCGGCAGATAGGCATTCTTGAAAAGTATTTCAACCCAAAACCGATAGTACTTTTTTATGAAGACTTCAGCACTGATCCTGATGCTTTCATTGATAATTTAGCTACACTTCTGGATGTCTCCGTCAACCATAATGATCTCAATTTAAAAAGGAAGCATACATCTTATTCCGAAAAGCAGTTGAAAGCCATTCTGTCTGCAGGGAAATATATCAATTTAAAAAAGAGGAGAGTCTTTAAAAATAGTGTTTTGCATCTTTTCTGGCGATTCTATCTGGGGTCGATTAGGTATACTATCTTATATGCTGCAAAATGCATACCTGAAAAGTACTTCAGGAAGGAACCACTCATTCCAAAGGATGAACTGGAAAAAGTGAGCAAATATTATCAGAATGATTGGGAAAAATGTGTAGCTTACTCTAAGAATAACACCAATTAATTTATTCCGATGAAGTTATCTGTTGTCGTAAGTGTATATAACGAAGAGTATAATGTAATTCCGTTAACCGGGATGATAGTGAAAGCCCTGAAAGATATTGATTTTGAAATAGTTTTTATCGACGACGGATCGAGAGACAAAACCGTAAGCAACATTAAATCGGTTATTAGCAGGAATATTAAGCTCATCGAACTTCGGAAGAATTTCGGACAAAGCGCAGCGCTTGCCGCTGGTATCGATCATGCCGAGGGAGAATATATTGCAACTATTGATGGTGACCTTCAGAACGATCCTTCCGATATCCTGTCTATGCTCCACAAGCTGGAGAATGAAGATATCGATGTTGTGGCAGGAATTCGGATGAATAGAAAAGATGGGCTGGTTCGGAGAAAAATACCCAGTATCATAGCCAACTGGATGATACGCAGGGCCACTGGCCTTAAGCTACGGGACTATGGCTGTTCTCTCAGGGTATTCAAATCGGGGATTGCAAAGGAACTGGGTTTGTATGGAGAGATGCATCGCTTTATTCCTCTGCTTCTTTACATGCAGGGAGCCAGTATCGAACAGGTTCCGGTTAAGCATCATCCGCGTATTCACGGAAAATCGAAATATGGTCTGGGTCGCACTTTTAAAGTGATAACCGACCTGATCCTGATGCTTTTCTTTAAAAAATATATGATGCGACCCATGCACCTTTTTGGAGGAATCGGGTTAATTCTATTATTTATTGGCGTTGTCCTAAATGCATACCTCCTTATTTTAAAAATTCTGGGTAACGATATCTGGGGAAAACCTTTATTGATACTCGCACTGATCACCTTCCTGTCGGGATTGCAATTCGTTACAAGTGGTATTCTGGCAGAAATTCAAATGCGTACCTATTACGAATCGCAGAATAAAAAGCATTATTCTGTTAAACGTATTACAAAGGGTGAAAATTAAAATTGATAAACGGGTAAAGCTTTTTGCAAAGTTATTACTCACCGCAGGGGCTCTTTTTATCGTTTTCAGAAAAATCAATTCGAAAGAACTTTTACAGGTTTTGCTGCAGGCGAACTTGTTTTATCTTCTTCTGGCGACTCTTTTCTTTATTCTTTCTAAAATTCTTTCCTCATTTCGTCTCAACTATTTTCTGAGAGCGGAGAATGTTGTCATTACACAATTATATAACCTAAAATTATACTGGCTTGGCATGTACTACAATTTATTTCTTCCCGGGGGTATTGGAGGGGATGGATACAAGATTTACCTGCTCAATAAAATAACCGGTGTAAAGGTGAAGTCGCTGTTCTGGGCTGTTCTTCTCGATAGGGTTACCGGATTACTGGCTCTTTTCTGTCTGACTACTTTCCTGGCATACGCTTTACCTATTGGCGTTCAATGGAAACACTTTATCTGGCTTCTTATCCCATTTTCTGTAGTATTGTTTTATGTTGTTATCCGATATTTTTTTTCTAATTATAAAGCCTCTTTTATTGTCACTAACATACAATCGTTCGGAGTTCAGCTGCTTCAGCTAATTTCTGCATTTTTAATTCTGAAAGCTATTGGAGTAAGTGAGAATTATTACCTCTATATGTTTGTATTCCTGCTTTCATCTATTGTAGCTACTATTCCTTTTACTATAGGAGGAGTGGGAGCTAGAGAAATAACCTTTATTATAGGGGCAGAATTACTGGGATTACAAATGGAGCCTTCTGTAGGGCTGAGTTTTCTATTCTTCTTTATAACTGCCGTTGTTTCACTAAGCGGAATGTATTATAGTTTTCAATTACCAAAAATAAATAATGAAGTAAAAAGTTAACAAAGACTATTTTAAAAGTTTAGTTTTATAGGCTGCATTTATTTTTCCCTTGGCAATATCATTCAGCTTACTTTTTAGCATTTTTTTTCGTAACGGAGCTACACGGTCAACAAATAGAATTCCTTCCAGGTGATCGTATTCATGCTGAATGATGCGGGCTTTTACACCATCAAATCTTTCATCTCTATATTCCAGGTTCTCGTCGTAGTACTGAATACGGATCTGCTGCGGTCGTTCCACATCCTCACGAATAGTGGGAAGACTAAGACAGCCTTCTGTAAAGGTCCAGTTTTCCCCGGTTTTTTCAACGATTTTCGGATTGATGAAAGCTCTTTTAAATCCGAGTAGCGTGGAATCATCTTCAGCCATTTCTGAACCATCGATAACAAAAAGCCGTGATGATTTCCCGATTTGCGGTGCTGCCAGACCAACACCATCACTGACATACATTGTTTCAAACATATCGGCAACGAATTCTCTCAGTACCGGATCTTTCAGATCAATTTCTTCCGAAACTTTGCGTAAAAGCGGGGAACCATATAGAACAATAGGATAGATCATTTATTCGTTGTTGTGAGAATTTGTTTTCATTTCCATATACGACTGTAATATAATGGTTGCACTAATTTTATCGACCAAAGCTTTATTGCGTCGCTGCTGTTTTTTAACTCCTCCTTCAATCATAGTTTGCAGCGCCATTTTCGAAGTAAACCGTTCATCCATTAAATAAAACTTCTTTCCGGGAAAATTCTTTTCAAATTTTCGGATGAATTCATTCACATATCGAACAGCTTCCGAAGGAGAATTGTTCATTTGTTTCGGATAACCAATTACAACCAGTTCAACCTCTTCTTTCAGGAAATAATCTTTCAGGTAATCAATAATAATTTCAGAACTGACAGTATCGAGTCCATTGGCAATTAGTTGCAGCGGATCGGTTGCTGCAAGACCTACACGTTTTTGTCCGTAATCGACTGCAAGAATTCGGGCCATTCTGGTTTATAAGAATTTGCGAGTATACAAATATTCGTGATTTTTATCAAATAATAAAGGGGATGGTTATACCACCCCCTTCAGTTTTATTTGGTTTATCAATTATTGTTTTGAGTATTCCATAGCCGCCAGACGCCTGTAACTCTCGTATCGCCATTTTGCATTTTCTTCGGCAGCGATAAATAGTTCAGCAGCTTCTTTCGGGAAAGCTTTTTTCAGTGAAGTATAACGTACCTCACCGTTCAGGAAGTTCTGGAATTCTGCCCAGTCCGGATCTTTGGAATCGAGCTGGAACGGATTCTTACCTTCTTTTTCTAACTGTGGATCAAAGCGATACAGGTGCCAGTAACCGGCCTCAACAGCACGCTTTTCTTCTTCCTGCGATTTACCCATACCAGCTCTCAATCCATGGTTGATGCAAGGTGCATAAGCAATGATGAGAGAGGGTCCCGGAAAAGCTTCTGCCTCTTTCAATGTCTTGAAATACTGGTTCATATTGGCTCCTATAGCTACCTGAGCAACATAAACATATCCATAGGTCATGGCCATGGCGCCAAGGTCTTTTTTCCTGATTTTTTTACCCGATGAAGCAAATTTAGCAACCGCCCCAACCGGTGTCGATTTCGATGCCTGACCTCCAGTATTTGAATACACTTCGGTATCAAGAACAAGAATATTAATATCTTCTCCTGAAGCAATAACATGATCCAAACCGCCATAACCGATATCATAAGCCCAACCATCGCCACCTATTACCCATACCGATTTTTTAATAAGGTATTGCTCAAGTTCCATAAATTCTTTTACAACAGGATCTTTTTCTGTTTTAAATGCAGCCAGTACTTTGGCTGTGGCTATTTTAGAAGCTTCAGCATTGTCTTTGCCATCTATCCATTCTACAAAGGCTTCCTTGGTTGCCGAATTAATCTTACCGGTTTCGATAGCTATTTTCATTTTTAGGGTGATCCGCTCACGAAGTTTGTTAACACCGGTTGCTATTCCGAATCCGTATTCAGCATTATCTTCGAAAAGTGAATTCGCCCATGCAGGACCTTTACCTTCAGCATTTGTACAATAGGGAGTTGATGGTGCAGAACCTCCATAAATTGAGGAACAACCCGTTGCATTGGCAATTATCATACGATCGCCATAAAGCTGTGTGATGAGCTTAATATAGGGTGTTTCACCACATCCGGCACAGGCTCCCGAGAATTCGAAGAGAGGTTGAGCAAACTGGCTGGTTTTTATTGATTGAGTAATATCGATACGATCGGATTTATGGGTAACCTGACCGAACAGGTAATTCCAGTTAGCAGCTTCATCCATTTGTGTCTCAAGTGCTTTCATCACAAGAGATTTTTCTTTCGAAGGACAAATATTGGCACAAACACCACAACCGGTACAATCGAGGGGACTAACCTGGAGGCGATATTTCAGGCCCTCATAACCTTTTCCTTTAGTTTCCAGCAATGTCATGCCCTTAGGCGCCTTTGCCGCTTCTTTTTCATCAAGAAGGAAGGGGCGTATGCAGGAGTGAGGGCATACATAGGCACATTGGTTACACTGGATACAATTTTCAGGTATCCATTCGGGAACATCCACTGCAATACCGCGTTTTTCATAGGCTGTTGTACCTGAAGGGAAAGAGCCATCTTCACGTCCAATGAATGCACTTACCGGAAGATCATCCCCTTGCAGTGAATTGATAGGGAATGCTACATTTTTTACAAAATCAGGGACATCCGTTTCAGTTGAAAAATTCATTTTACCATCGAGTTTAGCCCAATCAGCCGGTATTTCAACTTTTTCAACATTGCCACCCCGATCCACTGCTAAATTGTTCATCCTGACAATTTCTTCTCCCTTCTTTCCAAAAGACTTCTTGATGGCTTTCTTCATTTCGTCCACTGACTGATCGTAGGGAATAACCTTTGCAATTTTAAAGAATGCAGATTGCATGATAGTATTCGTACGATTACCTAAACCTATTTCAGTGGCAATTTGTGTTGCATTTATAATATAAAAATCAATATTCTTTTCAGCCAGCGTTTTCTTGATATGATCCGGAAGTCTTTTTATAGTTTCCCCGGCATCCCAAATGCTGTTAAGAAGGAATGTACCGCCCTTTTTTAGGCCTTTCAGCATATCGTATTTGTCGAGATAAGAAGGAACATGACAAGCAACAAAATCAGGAGTATTTACCAGGTATGCCGATTTGATAGTTTCGTCACCAAACCGGAGATGCGAAGTAGTTATACCTCCCGATTTTTTTGAATCGTAGGCAAAATATGCCTGACAGTATTTATCGGTTGTATCGCCAATGATTTTAATCGAATTTTTATTGGCTGTCACTGTTCCGTCGGAACCGAGTCCATAAAATTTGGCTTCAAATGTACCTTTATGGTCGAGGCTGATTTCCTCCTTCATAGGCAGGGAAGTGAATGTGACATCGTCGACAATTCCAACAGTGAATCGGTTTTTGGGTTCTTTTTGTTCGAGGTTCTCAAATACAGTTATAATTTGAACAGGAGTGGTGTCTTTCGAACTTAGACCATAGCGACCGCCTACAATAATGGGCGCATTTTCCTTTCTGTAGAATATCTCACAAATATCGAGGTGAAGAGGTTCACCGTTTGCTCCGAGTTCTTTTGTACGATCAAGAACTGCAATACGCTTTACATTCTTTGGAAGTACATTGAGGAAGTACTTGGCAGAGAAGGGCCGATAGAGATGAACCGTAATTAACCCAACTTTCTTACCCTGTTTCTTTAAATAATCGATTGTTTCCTTTATGGTAGTGGTAACCGATCCCATGGCAACAATAATATTTTCGGCATCGGGATCGCCATAGTAAGTAAAAGGATGATATTCGCGGCTGGTTAGTTTTGAAATCTCTTTCATGTACTCGTCAACCATGTCGGCAATAGGCAGGTAAAATTTATTGGCTGCCTCCCTCGACTGGAAATAGATATCGGGATTTTGGGCGGTACCACGTGTTACAGGATGATCAGGATTAAGCGCCCGCAGCCGGAATTCCTTTAATGCTTTATAATCGACAAGCTGAGCCATTTGTTCAGTAGTTGGGGCCTCAACTTTTTGTATTTCATGGGAAGTCCGGAAACCATCAAAAAAGTGAAGGAAGGGTATCCTGGATTTGATAGCGGCTAAATGAGCAACAGGTGCAACATCCATGATTTCTTGCACGCTGCCCGTTGCAAGGAGTGCAAATCCGGTTTGGCGAACACTCATTACATCGCTATGATCGCCAAAGATAGAGAGCGCCTGAGCGGCAAGGCTCCGTGCAGAAACATGAAATACACCAGGCAATAACTCACCGGATATTTTGTACATATTGGGAATCATGAGTAATAAACCCTGTGATGCAGTATAGGTAGTAGTAAGGGCACCCGATTGCAAGGAACCATGCACTGCACCGGCAGCGCCACCTTCCGACTGCATCTCTGTGACTTTTACAACTTCGCCGAATATATTTTTTCTCCCATTTGCCGACCACTCATCGATATATTCAGCCATGGTAGACGAAGGTGTAATGGGATAAATGGCTGCTACTTCACTGAACATATAGGCAATATGCGAAGCTGCATAGTTGCCATCGCAAGTAATAAAATTTTTCTTATTAGCCATACTAATTCACTTATAATTAACACTTTAAGGTAAAATTCCGAGAAATAAGATAACAAAATTAATATAAATCGTTATTTCTTGACATTGTACTATTTAAAATACCGCTTATTCATTTTAATTACAAATAAGCAATAAAATAAAAAAGGGTGTTTGCTTGAAACTAAAACACCCTGTATCAAATTCATGAAGGTTGTTATTCCCCATTCATTGAAATGAGAAACTCTTCGTTGGTTTCAGTTTTAGCCAGACGTTCTCTTAAAAATTCCATAGCTTCTACCGAATTCATATCGGTAAGGTATTTACGTAATATCCATATCTTGTTTAATATAACCTTGTTGAGAAGAAGATCCTCACGGCGGGTGCTGGATGCTGTTATATCAACAGCAGGATATATGCGGCGGTTGGAAAGTTTACGATCGAGCTGTAGCTCCATATTACCGGTTCCCTTAAACTCTTCAAATATCACATCGTCCATTTTTGAGCCGGTTTCGGTGAGGGCAGTAGCAATAATTGTAAGTGAACCTCCATGTTCAATGTTACGGGCAGCACCGAAGAAACGTTTTGGTTTATGTAATGCGTTGGCATCAACACCTCCTGATAATACTTTACCTGAAGCCGGAGCCACCGTATTATAGGCTCTGGCAAGACGAGTGATGGAGTCAAGCAGAATAATAACATCATGTCCGCACTCAACCATCCGTTTTGCTTTTTCCAATACAATATTCGATACACGAACATGACGTTCGGCAGGTTCGTCGAATGTTGAGGAAATGACCTCACCTTTTACATTACGTGCCATGTCGGTTACTTCTTCAGGTCGTTCATCAATCAGCAATATAATAAGGTAAGCTTCGGGATGATTAGAGGCAATGGCGTTTGCAATATCCTGAAGAAGTATTGTTTTACCTGTTTTAGGTTGGGCAACAATAAGGCCGCGTTGTCCTTTCCCGATAGGTGAAAACATATCGATCACTCTGATTGACATGTTTCCTGGTTCGTCTTTTCGTATTAAGGTGAATTTTTCGTTAGGGAAAAGAGGAGTAAGGAAGTCAAAAGGAACACGGTCTCTGATATATCCGGGATCACGGCCATTGATTTCTTCAACCTTAATAAGAGGGAAGTACTTTTCACCTTCTTTTGGAGGACGAATGGTACCTTGAATAGTATCACCCGTTTTTAAACCAAATAATTTGATCTGTGATTGAGAAACATAAATATCGTCGGGTGAGTTCAGATAATTATAATCGGCTGAGCGAAGAAAACCATAACCATCAGGCATAATTTCCAATACGCCTGAATTACTGATTATGCCATCAAAGTCAACATTTTTTTCAGGTTTTCGTTCATCGGCAAACCTGATCTTAATATCACTCTCAGTGGTTATTACTTTCGATACTTCAGGTTCTTTCGATACTTCAGGTTCTTTCAATATTTCAGTCTCTTTGGGAATTTCATCTTCTTTTGTTTCTATCACCGGGGCATCATCATCAAGAGTATCAGTAAACGGAATATCAAGCAGAGTATCATTTTTTAGTGATGCTTCCACTTCAGCCACTGCAGCATCTATTTTCGCTTTATCCTTGGAATTTTCATCTTTAACCAAACCATTTGATTCAGGTACTTTATCAATTCGCCTTCTTCGGATCCTGGGTTTACGACTATAATGCTCTTTTGAACCAGCTTCATTGCTATGTTGCTGGATAGGTCTCTTTTCCTGAAGCGGACTCTTTTTTTCCTTATTTTTTTCAGTAGCTGAAATGGCCTGCTGATCAAGAATCTTGTAGATCAGGTCCTGTTTGCGTAGGGTTTCAGCTCGTTTAATTTTTAAATTTTTAGCTATTTCTTTTAACTCAGAAACAAGCTTCTTATTCAATTCAAGAATGTCGTACATAATAATAACTATAGGAGATATAATAATTTCACTTTCAAATCGTAACTAACGGTAAAGAAATTTTCACAAGGAGTTTCTTAGAATATAAAGGACTTTCTTCAGAGGGAAAATCAATGCAATAATAAGTATTTAATGAGAATATCCAAAATAATCTTGAAATTTATTTTGTGAGAAAAAAAAGAATTGGATTTTTTACTATTTTTATCATGCTTTCGGGGTAACTATCTGACCTGTGAATACGTATGATTAATGTGAAATAATCTGAAACCCTGATTTCATTATTATATTAGGTCCAAACCACAACGCCCTCTCATCATGAGACAATTAAAAATTATTAAGCAGGTCACAAACAGGGATACTCCCTCTCTGGACAAATACCTCCACGAGATAGGCAAAGAGGAGCTGATCAATGCTGAAGAAGAAGTAAATCTTGCCCGTCGGATAAAAAAGGGAGATCCATTGGCATTAAATAAACTTATTAGAGCAAACCTGCGTTTTGTTGTATCTGTATCCAAACAATACCAAAATAAGGGTCTGAGTTTACCCGATCTAATAAATGAAGGGAATTTGGGTCTTATTAAAGCTGCCCAGCGTTTTGACGAAACAAGGGGATTTAAATTTATTTCTTATGCCGTTTGGTGGATAAGGCAATCAATTCTTCAAGCTCTAGCCGAACAAGCCAGAATAGTTCGATTACCCTTAAATAAAATTGGTTCAATTAATAAAATTAACCGGACTTTTGCTGATTTGGAGCAAAAGTTTGAACGGGAACCTTCGGTACAGGAAATAGCACAAGTCCTCGAAATGGCTCCTGAGGAGGTTAAAGAATCGTTAAAAAGTTCAGTAAGGCATGTATCGATGGATGCACCTATTACGCAGGATGATGAAGGTAATCTTTATGATATTATTCTTAGCCCCGACACACCGCCTCCCGATAAAGGATTATTAACTGATTCACTCAGAAAAGAAATAGAGAGGGCTCTTTCAACAATTACTTACCGTGAAGCAAATATTGTCCGACTGTATTTTGGTTTGAATGGCAAGCATGCTCATACCTTAGAAGAAATAGGCGAAGAATTTAGTCTGACACGCGAGCGTGTACGACAAATCAAAGAAAAAGCTATTAGACGTCTTAAAAATATAACCCGGTGTAAGAACCTGAAAGCATATTTGGGTTAAGGCATTCTGTTAAAAATTTTAAGTACCTGGCTTATTATTCTGTACTCTTTCGGGGAATAAAACTATTTTTGAGTAAAAAAGTATGTCACGTCATATTTCACCTTCTATACTTGCAGCCGACTTTGGAAATCTTGAGAGAGAGATCAAACTTATAAATGATAGTGGGGCAAGCTGGTTGCATTGCGATGTAATGGATGGAGTTTTTGTGCCTAATATCTCATTTGGGATGCCTATAGTAGAATTGGCAAGCAGAATTTCCAAAAAACCACTTGATGTACATCTAATGATAGTTGAGCCTGAAAAATATATCGATCAGTTTTGTGATTTTGGTATCGATATTCTTACCATACATATTGAGGCATGCCGGCATGCACAAAATGCCATAAAGCAAATCAGAAAGCATGGTGTTAAAGCCGGAATTACACTTAAACCACATACTTCCATTGGGGCATTGAAAGATATTATAGCCGAAGTGGATATAGTACTAGTTATGAGTGTAGAACCAGGATTCGGAGGACAAAGTTTTATTGAGCACACCTATCAGAAAGTAAAGGATTTAAGACAGCTAATTCAAAATTCAAATTCGAATGCCCTGATTCAGGTTGACGGCGGTATTACTCTCCAAAATGCCCGAAAACTTTTTGATTCAGGAGTTGATATACTTATTGCCGGAACAACTGTCTTTAAATCGAATGATCCTGTTCTGACAATTGAAAAACTATTGACTGTTTGATAATTCCAAAAGAAGTATCACTGAAGAAAACACCTTTTCTCATCTGTAAATGATTAGGAGATTTTGTAAATTTGCTACGTTTTACTTATCGGGGCTGATTTTGGTTTTGACAGCAGGTTTAATCGTTAAGTAAGCATGCCGGGCTATGCACATTTCCCGTAAATCAGTTGTGCAACAATTATAGTTGGCGAATCTAACTTTGCGCTCGCTGCCTAATCGAAGTATAGTAGATTATGGTAATTTCCTTACCCTAGGTGGTAGGGACGAGCTGTCTCTCCAAAACCTTTCCCTGCGGTTTTGGATCAAGAGGCACACGTGAGTCGGGGATAGTGTGGTAAACTCCCTTAATGCCATGCGAAAATTAAAGGGGATAAGTTTAAACTCGGCTGTCTGTTGCCAGGTTTAAGTCGAAAACCAATAACAGAATAAGCATGTAGAAAGCTTATGGGTTGCTTGTTTGGACCCGGGTTCGACTCCCGGCAGCTCCACGAAGTGGAGATGAAAAGTCTGCGAATGCAGGCTTTTTT
>CAZQCO010000074.1:0-18815 GCA_964592225.1 uncultured Bacteroidales bacterium | reverse complement strand
CTGGTACAGGTTACCGATGTATATAAATCGTTTAAGGCGGTTAAAGCCGTTAATGGCTTGTCGTTTCAGTTGGAAAAAGGAAAGTTTCTGGCCCTGCTGGGGCCGAATGGAGCCGGAAAAACCACCATGGTAGAGATGATAGAGGGCATTCAGCAGCCCGATAAAGGCGAAATCCTTATCGATGGAAAGAAATGGAAACATCACAAAGAAGAACTGCACAGGATAATCGGTATCTCGCTTCAGGAAACACGTTTTATCGATAAACTGACAGTGCTTGAAACACTGGCACTTTTTGCCAGTTTTTATAGCCTCAAAAAAAACAGGGTGGAAGAAGTGATTGAAATTGTAGGACTGGAAGAGAAGCGTAAAGCCTATGTTGTGAATCTTTCAGGCGGACAAAGACAGAAGCTTGCCCTGGGAATTGCCCTGCTTAATCAGCCAAAAATCTTACTCCTCGACGAACCTACCACCGGGCTCGATCCTGCAGCCCGCAGGGAAGTATGGGAGATACTGGAAAAATTAAAAAGGGATTCAGGCACGGCACTTGTTCTTACCACGCATTATATGGAGGAGGCAGAGAAACTTTGCGATTATATCATCATTATGGATCATGGCGTGATTCTAAAGGAGGGAACCATTGATCTGCTGCTTAAAGAAGAGAAGAGTAAGAATATCGTGGAATTTACACTCCTGAACGGAGAAGATCCTGATGGGATGTTTAGTAAGAATTCCCCCTTTCAATTGCATTGGAACAACGAGATGCACAAAGGAAGTATTGAACTGCAGGAACTGGATACTGAACTGCCTGAATTTCTGAAATATTTAAATACGCACAACCTGCAACTCGAAAATCTTGAAAGCCGCAGGCTATCACTCGATGATTTATTTATTGCATTAACCGGCAGACATTTAAATGAATAGTTCATCGAAATACAATCAGCTATGGCAGCTTCTGTCAGCTCACTTTAAAGAAATCATTCGGGAGCCCGGTGTGATATTCTGGGGTGTTATATTTCCAATACTCATGTCGCTCGGACTAGGAATTGCATTTACGCAAAAGCAAGATACACTCAGGAAAGTGGCCATTATTGCACATGAAACACCCAATTTCCTCGACAGCATATTATCAGGTTATGCTTCTTCTGCCGGTACCCCAGCAGAAAGTACTGTTTATAAACTTACCATAGAAAATGAGAAAATGGGAAATACGACCTTCCGGTTTTATTCCATGAACTGGGATGAAGCTCTCATTGCACTAAAGAGGGGTGTGGTAAATGTGATTATCGATGAAGCCGATGGCAAGATCGGATACCGTTTCGATCCTCTGAATCCCGATGCGCAGTTAAATTACCTGAAGTTGTCGCAGTATTTCAATGCCGGACAAAAAGTAGTTAAAGAAAATACCGGAAATATTAGTCCCCTAACTGTCCGGGGTACGCGTTATATCGATTTCCTGATACCGGGTTTGCTGGCCATGGGTATTATGATGTCGTCTATGTGGGGATTGAGTTACGGGATCATTGAAAAACGCTCCAAAAAATTACTTCGGCGCATGGTTGCCACCCCCATGAGCAAATGGTATTTTCTGGTCTCTTTTATGACCATACGCATGCTTTTGAATTTTGTTGAGGCGGTACTGCTTGTAATCTTTGCATGGCTTGTTTTCGATATCACTATTCAGGGCAGCATACCTGCACTTTTTGCCATTTTTATTGCCGGTAATATCGGTTTTGCAGGACTGGCTTTTTTCATTTCATCCCGCACAGCCAAGACTGAAATAGGTAACGGTCTTATCAATGTAATAGTTATGCCCATGATGCTGCTTTCCGGCATTTTCTTCAGTTATCACAATTTTCCCGATGGACTGATCCCCTTTCTTCAAAAGTTACCCTTAACCCTGGTGGCCGATGGTATGCGAAGTATTTTTATTGAGGGGGCAGGTTTCGAACAGATCACTCTACCCTTTTTCATACTGACATTCGGCGGTATGGTATTTTTTGCTATCGGTATAAAATTATTCCGGTGGTATTGATATTTATTCTGAAAACATTAAAATTTTAAGAAGGTTTTTCTGTCATTGCGTCATCCTTTATCCTCCTCAATGACGTAATAATCTAAATTAGCAGTAAAAAAATTACAGCTTTGTGATCAGGTCTTTAAGGTAATCCTTCAGTTCCTGCCCGATTTCCTTATTCTTCAGTCCGAATTCGATATTGGTTTTGATGAAACCGAGCTTGTTGCCGATATCGTAACGTTTTCCTTCGAATTTATAGCCATACATGGAATGGCTTTTTACCATGGCCCGCATGGCATCGGTAAGTTGTATTTCATTATTGATTCCTCGTGCAGTTACATCCAGGAAATCGAAGATTTCCGGGGTAAATATATAACGGCTTGCAATGGCCAGCCTTGAGGGTGTATCATTGGGAGAGGGCTTTTCTACAAAATCCTTGGCCAGATAAACGTTTTTTTCGAGCAGACTGCCATCGATAATACCGTATCGGCTGACTTTATCTGCTTCCACCTCTTCGAGGGCGACAACCGAGCTTTGATATTTTTCAAAAATATCCATGAGCTGGCGCGTAATAGGTTTCCCTTTTCCTTCGATAACCGTATCGCCTAGCAGAACGGCAAAGGGTTCTCTGCCTACATGATATTTTGCATATCTGATAGCATCGCCAAGCCCATTCATTTCTTTTTGCCATACAAAATGGATATTGGCAATACGTGTTATGTTCCTGATCTTTTCTAATTCCTTCATTTTCTTCTTTTCCAGCAACATATTCTCCAGTTCGAAGCTCCTATCGAAATGCTCTTCAATACTCCGTTTCCCTTTACCTATAATCATCAGAATATCCGTGATCCCTGATTTAACAGCTTCTTCAACCACATACTGAATAGTAGGTGTATCGACAATGGGAATCATTTCTTTCGGCTGCGACTTGGTGATGGGAAGGAAACGGGTTCCAAATCCCGCTGCAGGGATAACGGCTTTTTTTATCATGAATTGCTGGTTTTAATGGTTGTTGACAATATCAGGCTTTAGCACTTCAATACCTTTTTTTACCATTGCATTCTTCAGTTTTGCATACATAGCATCGTCGGTATAAGTACCTATTATGGCGCCACCCGAGCCTGTAAATTTGGCACTGGCTCCTGTCGAACGGGCTATTTCTACCATTTCGGTATTTTCCTGGTTGATAGTAAGAATAGACCTGCGCAAATCGAAATTGCGATCAATATATTGAGGGAGATCGCAAATGCTCCCCGATTCCAGGCATACCTTAACCTTTTCTGTAAGCCCGGCCCATTCCTTCATGGCATTCAATACCTCGGGCTCTTTGTAATTGTAACGTGCCCTTAGATCGTTGTGCACAACTTCCGATCCTGATGACTGATCGGTACGGAAAGCGATATACATCAGAGGGAATTTTTTAACTTCTATAGGGGTGTATTTTCCAAAGCCTTGCTTGTCCATATATTTCTTGTCGAAATCCATAAATACAGGAGTTTCATACACCTGAGCCACCCGGTCCTGCAGCCCGGCGGCGATTTTCAATTCCTCGGTTTCTACGGTGAGAATCTGGTTGGCCAGCAAAGGTTTGGGTATGGCAACACCATAAAATGACATCAGAGCTTTCATACCGGCAGTGATAATAGCACTGGAACCGGCAAGACCCAGCCGGTGAGGTATGCTTGATTGATAGCGGATAGTGAAATTCCGCTTATCGAGTTTGATATTGCACTCTTTACAATAATCAAAGAATACTTTAACCGTAGCTTTCAGCAGGCGCATTCCCCCGTAATAACCATGAAGGCTCACATCTTGCACCAGTTCTTCGATGCTATTGAACTTTGTCAGATCGAGTTGTTCAGGCTGTATTTCGAGTTCTGGAGTCTGAAACAGGGTAATATTGGCTGAGAAATTGCTGAACAGAAAGGCAATGGTCTTACCGTAATAGCCATCGGAAGGATTACCAATCAGTGCGGCGCGAGGATAAGATTTGGTTTGGATTATCAATGTTTTATTTTATTAGCTTATTTAGGTCTGCAAGATATACAATCTTTTAAAGACAGAAAATTCAGCTATAAAGTATTACTTAACAGGATTGAGAATGTTTATTTATTATATAAATGAGTTATCGGCAGGCATACTTTGACGATCCGGGGGATCCAACAATTTAAATCTTATTCTCCCCAGGGATATTGTGTTCTTGTTACGCAATACGAACCTGCATTTTTTAATGTCAAATCCACCTCAAAAATGATTTTTTCCTGTTCCCCTGAATAAGGCTCAATAAAGCGGACCAGGTATTTCTTTATTTCTAATCCGCTAATTTCTATTTCCAGATCATACAAACAATTGCACCGGCAGAGTGCACTTTTCTCAAACTCCTGAATGATGATAGTGTCATTGTTTGCTAAGATATTGCAATATAAACTATCCGGACAGCAGTTAAATCCGGCATTAACATGAGTTAAGCTTAATTGGTCGGCCGAGGCATCGAAAACATAGGATACACAACTTATCGTATCGGGTATATCAGCTTCCGATCCGGCGGTTTTAAAAAGTTTGCAATCAGAATGACTTTTTAGCTGGCCAACAGGTAATTCCCGGTTATTTTCCGTATTCTTTTCGCAACCGGAAATAAGAAACAATAAGCCAGTAATAATCAGGGCGGAATATCGGGTAGTTTTCATAGCTGCTATTGTATTGAATCTGTAATTCAGATGAACAATTAGCCGTAATGGTTGCGTCTGTCTTATTAAAAGCTGGTTGTATCGTCTTGGTTTTAATGGACAGGTTTTTATCATTTATACTTCCACTTATCAGGGGGATAAAAAAATCGGTGTTGTATTTTATCCCAGCTTTCAACTCACGGGCAAATTACAACCTCTTTTATAGAAAAACAAATAATCCTTTTCTTACTATTCTCCTTATTATCAAAAGCTTAGGCAGATGGTGCGTGATTATGTGTCTTGATTGATCGGCATGTTCATTCTCTTCCAGTACTCCTTTTCCAGTAGTTCTCTGCTATTTGCCGAGCCGTGAGAGGGCATGAATACGGAACAACCGGTTTCCAGCAATTTTCCCCAACTGGTAATTAGTTGTTCAACATCGTTGGCGAAAGGAGGGAACACCGAATTCCTGAATATGCCGAACATCGTATCTCCGACCAGGGCTATTTCATTATTAATGATCAGGCTCATGGAGCCGGGAGTGTGACCGGGAGTATGCATAATATAGGCATCGAAGCCAAAATCTTTCAGGTCAAAAACAGAATCGACTAAAAAATCATACTCACAGGGTTCGTACCGGAACAGAACTGAAAACGGTCTGGCCAGTACATGCATGAGAGTCCGGGTAAACGAATTAGTTCCCTGCGGTATGATGTTGTCCCCGCTCATTAAATAGGGAGCCTCATTCTTGTGGACAATAACTGAAGCCTTGTATTTTTCTTTGATCCGGCGGGCATTGGCGGCATGGTCGAAATGCGCATGGGTGAGTATTAAATAATCGATCCTTTTAACCTGCAATGCATGTAAGTGTTTAACCAGTTTGTTCCACCTGTATGCCGGGCTGGTGTCAACCAGCAGGTTTTTCTCCCCGTTTGTCAGCAGGAATACATTGCTCCTGCCTGAGAGCATCTGTATAATCTTGTAGCCGTTTTTAGTGATCCAGGTTTTCATGGTCTTCAATACTGGCAACTATGGTTTACATTCTAAGGTTATCATCCTTCCAATTCCACCATTTCAACTTCTCTTTATCCTGGTCTGCTTCCGGTGTTTCGGCATAATACACGGCACACCGGAAAACATACAAAAGGCACCTGTCCTGCACAGTCCCTGCAAACTGATTCGATGCTTCATAGAGTTCCTGCGGGTCTTGTCCGTCCAGGTCGGAGATTTTTCTGATCCCGATATTCCACAAATCATTTGCAATGGATTTGCCTACCCCGGGAATTACAGTCAGTTTTTTTATGACATCGGTTTTAGTCATTGTTCTTTTTAAACAACCACAAGTTAAAATTTGGGATTAAATAAAGCATAATCAGGACAGTTGCCAATTTGATAAATTTATTTTACTTGGTTTCTTTTACTATCGGGTTTGCTTTCACATCGTCATAAAATTTGGCCACGCTTACCTGCATGTAAGGCATAAGCCAGAGAAAACCGATACCTAATGTCAGGATACAAAGTAATGCCAGGAGAAAAAACCGCAATCCCAGGCAGAACAGTTTCCATTTATAACCGTACATCATCACTTTGCTCTTGTCGATCGCTTCCATAGCTTTAACAGTCTTATCCTTGTCATCGGCTAAAATGTAAAAGGCCATTGAATAGGACAGGGCAGCAATTATTCCCGGTATAATTAGCAACAACGACCATAGAAAAACGAATAATCCCATCAGCAAATAGGTTCCCAGGGCAGTACCGAAATTGTTGAATCCCTGGAATATCTGTTCAAATTTTGCTTCCTGGTTCCTTGAAATGGAAAGTGAGAAAATAATAAGTCCTAACGCAAACGGACCTCCAATAATCAGGGAGGCTATAGGTCCGAGGACAGGGATAAATTGTATTGCTCCTATAATTATTGCATACACCAGGCATGCACCTATTGCGAGGCCCCATTTACCTTTCAGAGACTCTCTGGCCATTTTTACTAATTCAGCATTTTTAGTTTCCATTTTTATTTTTTATTTATTTCATCCTACTCGTATGGCTTTTCGGAATCGTCCCGTTTTTTAGGAGTGGTATTCGGCTCCACATATATGTTTTATTAGTTTTGTTCCGAAAACCTATTGTATTATGACGGTTTTGTATAGCAATATACAAAAGTTTTGCTACCTGTTTTGTTTGGTTTGAAAGTAAATATGAAAATTACGAAATTCCGCCATGGAACTCATGGCAACTTCAGGATTGATAGCTAAACTATGTTATAGGTTTAAAAGAATAATCTGTCGTATTCAGAAATAAGATAAAGCATGAATTAATTTTATCAATAATGAAAATTATTTTTTCACGATGATCAGGTATATCGGACGCTTGAAAAACAGTTCCCCGTTATTCCTGAACAGATAGCCGAAAAGTTTTTTATCTGTTTCACCGGTTTCTAAAAGTTTCCGGATCTTAATCACGTTTTCCTGTTCCTGTTGGGCATGTTCCAGGTATTCCTTTACATTCAGGTCTACAGTCAGTCGGAATTCTCCGGGGCCACAGGCTACATCCAATACCCTGTCGGTGGGTTGTATACCACAAAAATCGAAGTAGGCCTGAAGGTACTCTGTTTTCTTTCCAATCCACCAGTTGGCAAAATTTTCTGCCTGTTTGTTAAACTGATCTTTTATAATTTGATTTTGAATGAAGTATTACTTTCTGCCAGAAGCAAAGTACAACTTCTTTGCCTAAAAGCAAAAAGTATTGAATTTAATTTTTTCTGTTTTTTTAGGATTAATTTTTACTGACAATCGGCGTGTTTTACTATTATTTTCTGTGGTTTTTCTTATGTTATAAGGATCAACCGGTTTTCAGGAAAAGGCACAGGCACTCAACAAACTAATTATAAAAAGACTACCTTGAATGTTGAGACCTGCCCTGCCATTTTTTCGGTTTAAAATTGCCACGGGGTTTCGGTCGTGCATGACCTGAATTTCCTTTTCTCTGTTGTTTTGGGGCTATCACCGGATGATGGTCCATCAGGGGGAAAGGATGATTTTCAATTACAGCAATTTTTTTAGTGATCAATTTTTCTATATCGCTCAAATAGGCTTTTTCCACTGCATCGCAAAACGAGAGAGCAGTTCCTTCTGCCCCTGCTCTTCCCGTTCTTCCGATACGATGAACGTATGTTTCGGCAATATTGGGTATTTCATAATTGATCACGTATTCCAATTCATCAATATCAATTCCTCGTGCTGCAATATCAGTTGCCACCAATACACGTGTAGTTTGTGCCTTAAAATTTGCCAGGGCACGTTGTCTGGCATTTTGCGCCTTATTACCATGTATCGCTTCTGCTTTAACATTATGCTTCAACAAGAATTTCACAACTTTATCGGCACCATGTTTTGTGCGTGTAAACACCAGGGCGGTTTTGATGCTTGTATCTTTCAGAATTTCTGCCAGTAAAGCATTTTTATTTCCTTTATCGACGAAGTAAACATATTGTTTGATAATATCTACTGTTAATGAATCAGGTGTTACCGAAACCTTTGAAGGGTTGTGCAATATGGTGTTTGCAAGCTTAATAATTTCGGGTAGTAAGGTTGCAGAAAAGAAAAGTGATTGTCTTTTTTTTGGAAGTACCGCCAGTAATTTTTTCACATCGTGAATAAAACCCATGTCCAGCATACGATCTGCTTCATCCAGGACAAAGATTTCCACATCATGCAAGGTTAAATATCCCTGGCTCATAAGATCTAACAGCCGGCCCGGTGTTGCAATCACAATGTCTACGCCACCGAGCAATGCCGATGTTTGCGGATTTTGATTAACGCCGCCAAAAATTACAGTACATGTTAAGCCCGTATGTCTGCCATAAGCTTTGAAACTTTCCCCGATTTGAATGGCCAGCTCTCGTGTTGGGGTAACGATCAGGCTCCTTACTTTTCTTTTTTTGATATAGGTTTTATTTGCGCTCAACAATTGGAGGATTGGAATAGCAAATGCAGCCGTTTTTCCTGTCCCTGTTTGTGCACAACCGAGCAAGTCGGTGCCTTGTAATACAATAGGAATGGCTTGTACCTGTATGGGAGTTGGAGTGGTATAACCTTCTTCCTGCACCGCCTTTAAAATAGGTTCAATTATATTTAATGATTGGAAAAGCATATCAGATTTGAGTATTAAGATGTTACATTATGTTTTCTTCATCAGGCTAGTAAGCTTGTTATTTACTGTCTTGTTGCTAACAACTCGAATATCAGGTATCGAGAAAATTTTCCGGATGCCTTGTATTTATTGTCGTGTACCGTTTGGGATGAAATATACAGAGTGGAATATTATCAAAGTTTGCCAAGCGCAACAAAATACAAAAGTAGCAATAATATTGTATTGACCGTTATTGATTCATTACCTTTCAGATTTACGGTCGTTTCATCTGTCATAGTTATTACAAGTTCCATAGATGCGAAAGGAGTTATTACAGGAAGTTTATTCAATACTATCGGTAGGAAGTGTTCAAAATCACCAAGTACTTTTAACGTACCTCTCAGCTTTATTTATTAAGTTGAGAAATCATCTATTCATCAATTCTTCATCTAATCAATTAATCAATTACACAGTTACACAATTTCTTCAATCCTCAAACTGTAATTCCTCATCATAATTTTCATGCTCGTACTCCATGATGGATTGTTCGATAGCATCGACTACTTCTATTTCAACCAGCTTCTGCAGTTCAACGGCCAGCTTTGTATCCCTGTCGGGGAGTTGTCTCATGAAATCCGGCAGCTTATCTTTAATAAGTGTACCATTGTTTTCCAGCAGGTAACTTTCAGCCAGGATAGCCACGGTTACATCGCCGGGATCTGTACTGACAAATTTCTTTTTAATCCAGCCTTCCTTCTTTTTATCGGCCCCGGTAAGTTTTACCCAGGTATCATGCTCTCCGGTGATAACACCAAATTCTGCCAGGAAGAAATTTTTTCCGGTTTTAGTGTTTGCGTCAGGGTTGCTATATATTACAGCCTCTTTCAAAATTGCTGCAGGTATAGCATTAGTATAAATAGCCGAACCTGAAATCCAGGCATTGCTTCCATTGGCTAATTGTACTTCGTAGTATTTGCCGGTGCTCAATTCCTGGCCTGCCGGTTCATTGGTAATGATTTGAATGACCTCACCCAGCTGAACAGACGAGAGAACAGGACTCGCTGCTCCGGGATCTTTGTTCAGAGGAGCATCGTCCATGATACAGATGGCTTCCGTGATAATGATATTTTCGCCGGCAGATGATCCGGGATCATTTCTTTTTCCTGTACAGGAAGCGAAAAGCAAAAAGCCAATAAGAGCGTATTGAAAGAGCTTCATAGCAGTTTGGTTTATTGTATTAACTGAGCCTAAATTAATACACTCTTTGTGAGATAAAAAATTAACCGAGGGTAAATTATTGCATCGGTTTTATGAATTCACTTTGTCAGAGAATTCCAGAGTAAACCTTTCGTAAACAGTAAATATTATTCATCTTTCTTCTGAACCCTTATCTTTTGTTTTTTCCTGTATTCCTGAAGCTCCTTCCGAAGTTCTTCTTCCCTGCGGCGACTTTCTTCCTGCGTAGCCTGCAACTCCTCCATCTGTTGTCGCAGTTCCTCCTCCTGCTCATGAAGCTGCTCGGTCTGTTGTTTCGAAACTTCAAGCATTTTTTCAATTCTGGACTGTGCTTCAAGGTTCAGCAGATTGGAAGCAATATTTTCGGCCACAAGTTCGAGCAATTTAATTTTTCTGGTTTCAATTGTGTTTAAAGATGAAATCTCTATGATACCTGCAATTTCCTCAAGCATTTTCATGGGTACAAGAATCAGTTCGGTCATTTTAGCCTTACCGAGTCCTGAACCAAGAAAGTACTGATCGGGAACGTTGTCAATAACTCTTGTTTTTTTCTCTGTAAAACAGGCTCCGGCAAGTCCTTCGTTGATATGTATCCTTTTTTGTTCCAGCCGCTCCCTGTTGTAACCAAAAGCTGCCACTAGTTCCAGGTAGTCGTTTTCTTTATTCCCGTTTTCATCTTTCCTGTGCACCATTATTCCACCGGCATTTACCTGCAGATAATCGATCAGCTTTTCCAGAATTTTTGAGATCAGTTTTTGCGGGTCTTTATTATATTCTTTGATAACACCATTGATCAACAACACCCCTTCATTGAGCCATTGGTTTTCCCGTTCCTTTTCAAGGAGTTCCATTATCTGTTTCCCTTTTTCTTCAATCTCTTTCCGCTGCTTTGTCAGATCTTCGTTTTTCTGCTTCATCTCCAGGTTTTGTGCTATCATTTCCCTGTTTCTTCTAAAACTGGAGTAAAGCAGGTAGGCAATTGTGCCGATAAAACCCGCTATGAGCAGGATGAACCAGATCTGACCCCAGACCGGTGGTATTGCCTTGAATTTTATAGTGGCAGGAGTGGGATCGACATTTAAAAAGTTATCCCGGGTTCGCACTTCCAGATTGTGCCAACCTCTTCGAAGCGATAAAAATGTATGGTTACTTTCTGTAGTGTATTCGCTCCAGTCCTTATTGTCGAGGCGGAAGGAATATTGTAACTGTCCGGGATCGGTGGCATTCCATTTATCGACTCCCTGCCAGAATATTATGGCATTCCCCGGGTAGTATACTTTCCGGTCGTATTTGGTAATTTCCGTTTCAGGCGGTATTGTCTCCGGGGTTATCTGGTAAGTGATCAGGGGTGAATCCTCAATGGAATATTCCTTATTGTAGAAGACTCTCCGGTACCATTCAATGGTTGTCAGGGTAACATAAATACTGTTGTCATTTCCCTTTAATAGCAAGCCATTTCCTCTTGTAATAGTGAAATAATCGGGTAATGCCCATTTGGTCCATTTCTTACCATCAAAGCGGCTGATTCCTTTATCGGTTGCTACCCATAGTGAGCTGTCAGCCGATATCAGTAAGGAAGAAACTGAATTGCTGGCAAGTCCGTTTTCCATTGTATACTGCGACCAGTTTTTATCATTGATGTAATGTATTACACCCTGACTGCGTGTACCGATCCATACGCCTTCGACAGGGTCTTTGATCATGCTTTCTACTTTAATAATATCGCCAATCAGAGCTTCGTGTAGGACGCGTGTAGTTGTTTCGTTGAATTCAAACAACCCAAGGTAGCTACCACAGAGAAGTTTTCCATCATCGGTTTCGGCCAGCGCATATGCTACCTGTGAAATATCTGATCCTTTATAAGCGTGCCATGCCCTGTCATCGAATGGACTTCCCTTTGAGGGTGTATATTTAATTAACCCCCAGTCCTTATCGCCACAATCGGGATTGGCTCCAAACCACATGGAATTATCTCTGGTCTGTACAATACCGTTCGGATAAAAGCCCCAGCAAAGATCGGTAAAGGTTTTAAGGTTCCAGGTGCCATCGGAATTCCAGGCAAGTGCGGCTACACCTTCATGAGACCCGATTGCCCAGAGCGTGGATGAACTATCGAGAAATATGCGGTCAGGATCACTTAAAGGAAATTCAGTATCAAGGGCTTCCCAGGAATTATTGTTTTTATTGTATTTTATTACCTGCCCGCGCGCGTTCAGGAACCAGGAGGTGCCATCTGCTGTCTCGCACTGGAACAACAAATCTTTATAGGTTTTCCAGTTGGGTGTATTATACTCTATCCGGATGACATCGGCCAGATGTCCGACCATCCATAGTGAGCCATCGGACGAAAGGTAAAAAATGATGCGGGTAGGGGGTATCGGCAGTTCAGGTGGCTTATATTCGGTCCAGGTGCCTTGTTGAATTGTGAAAAAACGACTCAAACCGCCAATCCACAGCATGCCGTTGTCGGTTTCACATATCGAAAAATTCAGGTTGTCGCCTCCAAAATTGTTACTTAAAGGAAAAGCGTTCCAGCTTTCGGTTATCGGATCGAAGGTATTGACTCCTCCCTGAATTGACTGGGAGATATTATAGATATCACCATTAATCGATTCATATAGAATGGGAAGCCGGCCTAATAGCATATTATCCGCTTCGGTATATAGAGTGTACCGACCGGGTGATTTGGGATCATGATTTTTATTATAGAGTCGTAAAGTAGTCCCGTCTTCCATACCTAACCAGAGATTACCTGTTTTATCCTCAAGAATATCAAAAACTATAAAGGTTTTTAAATCCTCAAATCTTCCTGTCATATCCATGATTTCAGCATCACTGAAAAAATCTTCCAGACCTTCAAACTGCGTGGGTGTTGTAAAAATGGTATATTTTTCTCCCCCGATCCTCACCAGACCAAAATATAGTCCTACCCAAATCTCGCCGTTCTGAGTTTCAATGATATTAAGAATTTCCCATTCACTTCCCAGAACTTTACTATTTTCAGGGAATAATAGGTCGGTTTGCCAGATTCCGTTAAAGAAATGACAAATTCCTTTCGGAGAAACGGCATATAAAACATCTTTGGTCGTATAGCACAGGCCGTAAACGGGTGCTTTAAGAACATCGTTCACTTCCAGGTAATGCTGCCATTGCAATCCATCGTAATGAAATATGCCTTTCCCGGTGCCAAACCACATCGACTCATTCTTACCCTCAGTGAGACAACGGACACCTTTGTCGCTTAATTCAGTATACGTCTTCCAGCGCCAGGATTCATGGAGCGGATTTGATTTTTGGATTGTATAGGGTATCGATCCATATGTGCAGAGCGCAAAAGATTCAATGGCAATAACGGATATAAGAAATCGGAACAAATTTCGTTTCTTAAAAATCATTAATGATATTTATTAATTAGAAGTAGATCATTTACTATTTAATGCAAAACACCAAATGGTGGAACGTATCAGAAATTAAATTAGTAAAAATACTGCAAACTATTCTTTTCCGGAAGTATAAATTATGGATGATTACGGTAGGAACTATTATTTCTTTACTCACCTAGAGTTTGATTTGGAATACTTTCCATTTTCCGTGTTCCTGAACCAGGATCACAGGTTTTTCATTTTTAGATCCTTCAGTGTATGAATAATAGAAGATTTTCTGGTTTGTACGGGGAGCCGGTTTTTCGCGTACTATTTGAAGTACGTTTTCAGTTTGGCTCAATTGTTTATACCAGCGATTCACAAACTCTTTTGGGACATCGTCCTTGAAACATTCTTTTGAAAGCAGGCTTTCCCATTCACTGCGATTGCCATTTTTTGCCAGATCAAAAAACCGGACAGCTATTTCCTCTGCTTCGTCCGATGTTTCACTCTCAGTTGTTTCTGCCAGAAACGGAGGAGTCTTATTGCTTATTTTGTTCTGAGCCCGGCAATCTGTGGTTATTGCTGAACTAAATATAATCAGAAGCAAAATATAGCCTGAGCAGGGTTTCATAGACATGCAATTAGAAATCGATTAGGTTCGGCGAGCCAGTTTGTCCAGCCATTCAAATAAAATTCTGGTCAAATCGATTCTTGCTATACCATAATTAATGGACTTATTTACTGTAACTATCATGATCCCAGTTTTAAATAGAATATTAACACCGTTATTTACAAAACAAAGACCGGCAGAAGATAAAAAGGTTGCTTTCCGGAAGTGGATATTTTAAGGATGATGAGTAAGATTTACTTTCGCGAATACAATAAATCTTCATTATTCTGGAGGTAATGAACCGTATCGATAATTGTATCTTTTACCGAATGCATGGGATTCCAGCCCAGTGAGGATATTTTGGAAATGTCGAGAAATACAAAGGGAGAATCGCCTTTCCAGCCACGAATGCCGCCCTCAAATGTATAGTTAACATTTTCAATTCCAGCCGTGGAGCAAACGATATCGGCAAGGTCCGTTACTTTGATCCATTCCTTGTTTCCGAGGTTGTAGATATTGGTTTTCTCCTTACCCTTTTCAATAGCGAGAAGCATGGCATCGATACCGTCGGAAACATGAAGATACGACTTGCGTTGTGATCCATCGCCCAGGATATGTAGTTGGGAAGGATCGCTTCTTAGCTTTTTCAGAAAATCGAAAATAACTCCATGAGAATAACGGGGACCCATAAACGAGACGAACCGGAATATCCAGCACTTCATATCGTAATATTCACAATAGGCCTGGATCATGGCCTCGGCAGCATATTTCGAAGCTCCGTAGAGCGAGGTCTGTATGGGAGCTATATTCTCAGGAGTGGGTATTTGTTCCGGTTCGCCATAAACCGTGGCCGAGCTGGCAAAAGCAATATTTTTTACATTGTTTATCTTCATTGCTTCAAGCACATTATGAGTGCCCAGGATATTCTGTTCCAAATCGACTTTGGTATTATTCATGCCCCCTTTTACATCGGCATTGGCCTGAAAGTGGAATACCATATCACAGTCGCGCATGGCATCGCTTACATCAGCTTTATCCAATACATCGCCCTCAACAAGAGAGTATAATGGATTTTTCAGGTTATGTTCTACAAATTGCATCTGACCGGTTGAAAAGTCGTCAAAAACAACAACCTCATATTCTCTTTCGATTAACCGGTCGGCTAAATTACTGCCAATAAATCCTGCTCCACCTGTAATAAATAGCCGCATTTGTTGTTTGATTGTTAAAGTGTGTACCTGTTTAATTGTTTAACTATATTGCCACGTCAATCTTACTGGCCTATACGTCGGTCGTAAGCAATGCCCATAGAATAAGATTTACCCTTAATTCTTCGGTTAATTTCCTGCTTTATGGCATGAAAAATTATGGTATGCATATCCTCTGTTATTTCCATATCGTCGACCGGAGCAAGTAATACAAACTCGGCAGCCTCTTTCAGCCGGCCTCCTTTGTAACCTGTGAGGGCAATGGTTGTGGCCCCCTTATCGCGGGCCCATTGCACGGCTCTGACAACATTTTCCGAATTACCGCTGCCCGAGATACCAATAACAACATCGCCGGGAGATAAATAGGTTTTAAGCTGTTCGATAAAGATATCATCGAATGACAAATCGTTTGTAATTGCAGTTGTACCTGCAATATTATCGTTCAGACAATGTGTTTTAAATCTTTTCTCCATTCCGTAGGAAATACCCTTCAGAAAATCGCCTGCTATATGAGAGGCATTGGCAGCACTACCGCCATTTCCGAAAATGTACATAGTACCTTCGTTTTCCCTGCATTGTAACAATACATCCACTACAATTCCAATGGTATCAGTATCGAGCTTATCAAGGGTTTTCTTCAACTTGTCGAAGTATTGCTTATAGCTATTATCGGTATTCATCGGCAAAATAGATTATTTTCGAACCGTCGCGTTCAAATTTAAAATCAAATGATTCGTATTTTTTCAGCGATTCTTTCAACTGGTCCTGGTATTTTTTTTCACAATAGAAGAGCATAAATCCACCTCCGCCCGCTCCCAGGAGCTTTCCTCCTGAGGCACCACTCTTTAAACCGGTTCGGTAAATTTCGTCAATCTCCGGATTACTGATTTTAGAAGCCAGTTTTTGTTTCAGGATCCAGTTTTCATGCAGTATTTTACCGAAATCGCCCAGATGTTCCGTGTACAGGGCATTACGTAATTCGAATACCAGACCCACCATTTCCTTTAGAATATTGAATTTTTTATCCTGGGAGGAATTCTTTTTTTGTTCCGAAAGAATATCGGAGGCCTTGCGCTGATTACCTACATAAAGCATTACCAGGTTTTCCTGCAGGGCATTGTAGACAGTATTTTTAATATGCAGGGGTTCAACCTCAACAGTTCCATCCTGGTTGAAATAGATGATATTTAGCCCGCCGAAAGCAGCCGCATACTGATCCTGTTTTCCGATAGGTTCCTTGACAATGTCTATTTCTATCTCACAGGCTTCACGTGCGAGATCGTCGTGAGTTACATATTGCCGGTTAATCGCATACAGATTGTGCAATAATCCTACGGTAAATGAGGAAGAAGACCCCATTCCTGTGCCGGAGGGCAGATCGGCAATAGAACTGATTTCGATACCTCCTGTGACACCCGTTTTTCGTAATGCTTCGCGAAGCAACGGATGTTCGAGGTCATCAATATTCTGAACCGTTTCCGTACGCGAGTATTTCACCTGTATGGTATCTTTATGGAAGTATTGGTGCGATGAAATATACATATACTTATCGATAGAGGTGCTGAGAACCGCTCCCTGATGCCGTGAGTAAAAGGTTTCCATATCGGAACCTCCGCCAACAAAACTTATCCGGAAAGGGGTACGAGAAATTATCATTGTGAGACCGAATTTACGATAAGATCTGCTAATTTACGTTCTTTTTCAATGAGCTGGTATTCATCCTGCAATCTTTGCTTATAAAGTTTCTCCGTTTCATCGGGGGTTTTGCCCCGCCAGGAGTAAAAATGCCTTATTCTTTGGCGGTGTTTTTCACGATCGATATCCATAAATATTTTGTAGTGTGACAGTTTGCGGATTATTGCACTGCTAAGTGCTACCACACCTTCGATAAGGATTATTTCTTCCCCGGTATATTGATAGCTGATGCCGGATAACTTCCTCTTGGGGTGCACAGGGTATTGATCGACAGTAATTTTTATTCCTGCAAGGATCTGCTGTATATCCTGCTCTATGCTTTCCAGTTGAAAACGATCATAGACATTTTTACAGGCTTCGCGTTTATTTTCAGGGAGTATCCAGTTATCGAGACTGATCAATAACACTTTCCGGTTGTTGCGTTCCATTTTCCATTTGAGGTATCTGGCAAGCGTACTTTTTCCAGAACGGGCATTTCCTCCTATAAGTACCACCGAGGGTTTTTTAAGCGATGGGGAAAGGATGTTCTCATACACGTAGTTGTAGGGTTCATCAATAATAAAATCGACGGCTTCTTTCAGATCGGCAAAGAAATAATCGGGTAGGGCAGATGTTTTTTTCAGGCCATAACCTGTCATTACTCCAACTGTTGTGCAGCCTGCATTGATTCCGGCCTGTATGTCGCGCTCGGAGTCGCCGATAATAAAAGAATGGTTCAGATCGAGATTAAAATTCAAGGCCGCATCGAACAGCATTCCGGGTTTTGGTTTTCTGCAAAGGCAGTCTATCTTATACTCTTTTCTTTCTTCAGGATACCCCTTGTCGGGGTGATGCGGACACATATAAATAGCATCCAGCTTGGCCTTTGATTTTCCCAGCTCGGTTTCCATTTTATTGTGAATATTCTTGAGTTCTTCCGGAGTGCAAAGGTTCCTGGCAATCACCGATTGATTGGTAACTACAATGGCTTTATAATCCGAACTATTGATCTTTCGAATCGATTCGGCAGTATACGGATAGAGTTGCATGGCTTCGGGTTCGTGTATGAAACTGATCTCCTGATTCAATACGCCATCACGATCCAGAAAAACAGCCTTTTGTTTTATGTTGTAGGCCGATCGTTGAATTTTCCCTGTCTTATAATCACTCTTTACTTCTTCCAGCCTCTCAGGCGTTCCCATATCCTTCAGGTATTCAGCGGTATTGTAGCCGAACATGTTTATCTCGTTATAAATCCGGGGAAATATATCCCTTCCGAAGTCAGCTTTTTTCCCTTTTTTGAGATAGTTGAATATGGAGCGTGAAAACAGGTAAGCACCTGCATTTACCAGGTTAGGGTAGTAAAGTTTGGGATCGTGAGGTTTTGAGTAGAACCGGATCACTCTACTTGTATCATCTGTTTCCACCAGATCGCTGTCGAACGGATGGTCATTCGGATGCAGGACCAGGGTGCATTCACTGTTTTTCTTTTTATGAAAGGCAATCAACCGGTTCAAATCCATATTGATCATCACATCCCCGTAAAAAACAATAAAATCATCAGTAATCCGGTCCTCTATTTCCTTTATTCCGCCTACGGTACCCAAAGGAACCGGCTCTTCAAAATACGAGATGTCCACCTCCAGTTTTGATCCATCCCCGAAATATTCAATGATCTGCTCCTTCAAAAAATTGACCAGAATAATGATACGGGTGATATTGTATTTTTTCAGCAGATTGATCTGATGTTCAAGGACAGGTCGGTTACCAATTCTGATCATAGATTTTGGCAACTCCTGTGTCAGGTTTCCCATGCGGGTTCCTTTTCCTCCGGCTAGAATAATTCCTGTCAAATAGTGAAATTTTGACAAAGAAACAGAAAAAAAAAAGTGCAGAAAAGAATTATAGTGCTTT
>CAZQCO010000073.1:0-19036 GCA_964592225.1 uncultured Bacteroidales bacterium | reverse complement strand
TGACTGTCGTCAGGCAGGCTTGTGCCTTTTAACCTAAGGGCACTTTGAAATACATGATTAAGGCACAAGTCGCAGACTTGCGCCATAAAAAAGAAAAACATGCACATCTTTTATATCCTCCATCAGCACATAGCAAAAATCCCAAAACTTTAAACTCCAAACTCCGAACTCAGAACTTTTTTCTATCCCGCCCAACTTTCCCGATCCAGGCTGCGGTATTGAATGGCCTCGGCCAGGTGGGCCGGTTCAATGTTTTCGCATTGTTCCATATCGGCAATGGTACGCGATACTTTCAGTATGCGATCATAAGCACGGGCCGAAAGGCCCAAGCGTTCCATGGCATTTTTCAGCAATTGGATACCCTCATCGTTGATAATGCAGATTTTCTGGAGCAGTGAGGCACCTATCTGGGCGTTGCAGTGAATGCCTGCATAGTCTTTGTAACGTTCTTCCTGTATTTTTCTGGCTTTCGTGACCCTGCCGCGGACATCATGGCTGTTTTCGCTGGATCGGTCCTCCGAGAGTTTTCGGAAGGGGACGGGAACCACTTCAACATGAATATCGATACGATCGAGCAGAGGGCCGGAAATTCGATTAAGGTATTTCTGAACTACTCCCGGCGTGCAGACACATTCCTTTTCCGGGTGGTTGTAATATCCGCACGGACAGGGATTCATTGATGCTACCAGCATAAAGCTTGCCGGGTAATCGATGGTATACTTCGATCGTGAAATGGTTATATGCCGGTCCTCAAGTGGCTGACGCAGCACTTCCAGCACGGTACGTTTAAATTCGGGGAGTTCGTCGAGGAACAGAACGCCGTTATGTGCCAGCGATATTTCTCCGGGTTGGGGATAACTGCCACCACCCACCAAAGCGATATCGGAGGTAGTATGATGCGGTGAACGAAAAGGGCGCTGGGTCACCAGGCCATGATGACTGTCGAGCAATCCGGCAACAGAATGGATCTTAGTGGTTTCCAGGGCTTCATAAAGCGAAAGAGGAGGAATAATGGTACCGAGCCGTTTGGCGAGCATGGTTTTTCCGGCTCCCGGAGGTCCCACCATGATGATATTATGCCCGCCGGCAGCGGCCACTTCAAGCGCCCGTTTCACATTTTCCTGTCCTTTCACATCGGCCAGGTCGACATCGTAGTTATCCAGGTTGGAAAAAAATTCGTTACGGGTATCGACATAGGTCATCTCCAGCTCTTTTTCTTCATTAAAGAAATCGATCACATCCTGCAGGGTTTCAACACCATAAACATCCAGGTTATCTACCACGGCTGCTTCGGGGGCATTCTGTTTCGGCAGGATAAATCCCTTGAAATTGTTTTTTCGCGCTTCAATGGCAATGGGCAAAACGCCTTTGACCGGATGAATGGTTCCGTCGAGCGACAGCTCGCCCATAAGAATATAGTCGGCAAATTTTTCACTTTTCACTTGTTCCGAGGCTGCAAGAATTCCAACGGCCAGCGGGAGATCGTATGCCGAGCCTTCTTTGCGCACATCGGCGGGGGCCATATTGATGACAATGCGTTTTCCCGGCCAGTTGTATCCCAGGGTTTTGATGGCCGATTCCATACGTTGTTTGCTTTCCTTAACTGCATTGTCGGGCAGACCGACAAGAAAGAAATTGATTCCCTTACTGACATTTACCTCAACGGTTATAATGGCGGCATCGATTCCAAATACGGCACTTGCAAATGTTTTAACTAACATAACCCGGATTGGTGTTAAAATACATAACAGAAAAATGTATCCCTTGCATATTCAACGAAATTTCTCTTTTACAAAACCCTGCTTCTCTCTTCTCTTCTTACTGCTACCGGTAATAGTTCATTACCCTTCTGCCGGGCGACTGACTGATACTCAAATATACTTTTCTTCAGGGGAACAGCCAAATAATTCTGAGATTAATGATGCCTATATATAATTTACCGGGACTTTGCCCCTCACCCCAATGACTTTCTTTCCCTTGATGGCAAGAAAGTCATCAAAGAAAGATCAAGACTCGAAAAATTTTCCTGAAAGGTGCCCGGTTTTTGTTTTATTTCTTGTCGGTCTCAAACATGGAGAGACCTTGATAATACGCCCTCCGCACAAAAACAAAATCCGACCTTTTCACCGGAAAATTTTTTAGGTCGATTTAAATAATAAGCTTTAATGAAATTATTATATGCAATATCTATTTAAAGCTTGCCAGGTGCGTGGGGTGTCCACGGCTAGCGAGAACCTGCTTTAGCAGCTCACGAATAAAATGAGTAAACACTAGTTGTTCGGCCTTTGTTCGGGTTGGCTCTGTGTGACAAGAACAAGCTTGGGGTTTTTAGCTGTGGTGGCTTCCTCGCCTGAATGAAGCAGTCGGGCAGGTTTTGCTTTGTTTTCTTTCCATAAAGAAAATGAAGAAAATAAACGTATTTACAAAGGCACATTAATGCATAAATCGAAATTCTTGCTTTATTTAGTGCACAATTATCTAACTCAAATTAAATCGAAAAAAAATAATGATTCCAAAAATTTTTACAGGTTCTCAATCTGACTGTCAAGGTTAGCACCTGCCCTACCGGCGTTTCATCATTCGTTTCTGACGGTCGAGTGCTTTTTCATACACAGGGCAGGGACCGAACCCCGGAGTGTAACCTTCGGGGGTATCTTCCCGCTGGTTACAGCCAAAATTCAGGTTCATACCAAAGCGGAGGTTAATATTACGGGCAGAGAGCGGCCATATCATTCCGGCCACATTATCGCTGATGGCATAAAACTGAAGGGGACCCCTGCCCACGGAAAAACCCAGACCGGCAATATTGAAAGCCCGGTACATAAGGGAATAACTTCCTACCAGGTGAAAATGGCCAAAGGGATTGTAATCGAGTCCCAGTGTCAGGGCCGGGACAATTTTAGTACGGTATGCCACGGCCGATGTTAGTCCGCGAAGGGCAAATTTCTCAGTTACACTGTAATCGGCTCCCAGGTATAGTTTTAAAGGCAGCATGGTAAAGTAAGGATCGTGAGTTACTTCGAGGTTCATCGAATCAAGGATAGATCCTCTGACCCTTCCCGGATCAGTCAGGAAACCCTGATACACAAATTCATCGGACCCACCTATGTTAGTAAGGTAAGAACGCCAGCGGATAAATCCCAGGTCGACAATGCTTCCTGAAACCGATGTTTTTTCACTTACCTGCCGGATAAAGCCTGCATCGAAGGCAATTCCCCAATTCTTCCTGTTAAAAATCAGGTTAGCAATGTCTGCATTTTCATCGTATGCAATGTTGTTTATTCGCCCGTCGACTTCCTCAATAATGAGAGGGGCCGACAAATTTATTCGTGCTTCTCCATCCAATGCCAGGTCAAAATACATCGGGTCAGTGTAAAGCGAAACATTCGATTTTGGTGAAGCCGCATTGAGTTTACCGAAAAGGAGTTTTCCTTTGATCCCGAAGTAATTTCCGTATCCTGTTTTTTTTGAAATCCCCAGGGCATACTCCCGGTAGTGCATGGCATAGATCGCTGTTCCCCGCGAACTGGCATTATCCCCCTCAAAAGGTGTATTACCTCTCCAGGGAAGTGTAAAAAGATCTTTAGAGAGTGTGATGGGAATGTTATTTTTCTCTATGATGGAGAAGGCAAAATAGTAATCGTTTAATTTATAACCGAGAGCCAACCAGGTGAAATGGAGTTCAGTGGCAATAAGAGTCCGAAGGCCCAGCCGGCGAACTCTCTGATCGATCTGTAACTGGCTGGTACTATCGTCTGTATTTTCGACGAGTTGGCGATAACTGAATCCGGAGTTGGCATAATTGAAATGCAACGATGAAATTATGGGCAGACCGATGAATAATTTGCATTCCGACTGAACAGCAGGATTCAGAAAATTACTTTCACCCAGGTAATGCATCTGGTAGAGCTGCTGATTCTGTTGTCCCGAAAGAATATCAGGAACAAATAGTATAATAATGAGCCATATTTTATTCATCCAACGAAATAATATTTCTATTCAAGCGGAATTAATAATTCTACACGTACCGCCAATTGAACATTAAAAAGTTGATCGGAGTAAATGCGAAGCGTATCATCATTGGGTTGAAGGGTTTGCAGATATATATAAATGCCTAGTTGGGAGGCTTGTACCAGATTTTGTATTTCCATTTCGTCGAGATAGGTATCGATGGTGGTAAAATAGGGAGCGAGCACACTATCTCTTTCATTCACCAAAGCGCTCTGGATATTTGCACTTCCGTTATCGTACAATGAATCGGTTGTCTGGCCAGCTCCATCAATATAATAGATCTGCGTGGCAGTGTTCACCGGAAGTCCGTTAAGGATATTGGCGCGGAACATGACCGATACGATATATTCGCTTTGCTCAACAATGGCTTGCATATCGAAAGGTTCGAAAAATATCGTATCGTAACCTTCCTCCGGATTCCTGAAAAACAGGGTATCGTCATAGATCAGAATGGGAAAATCTGCTGTATCCGGCATGACAAAAGTATCCGGAATAGGCCAGGGTAATGCCAGGTATGGCATAATATCCGCCATACTATGCGATACAGGTCCGATGGGAACAGAGTAGGAAGGATTATAATAAATAGTATCCAGATCGCGGTTGAAATTATCAAGGCAGGCACTCACAATCAGGGCCGTAAAAACGATGATCAGGCCATAGGATAGTATTTTTTTTATGGATCTCAATCGATATGGCATTCAATAAAATGAATAAGACTATGAATAATCTTGATATGAATTTCCTGTATCCGGTCGGAATAGCCACTATGGCGTGCACGAATTTCCACATCACTTAAAGCAGCTAACTTTCCCCCATCTTTGCCAGTCAGGGATACGATTTTCATTCCTTTTTTCTTTGCTGTATCAGCAGCCTGCAGAATATTTTCACTGTTGCCACTGGTACTTATAGCCAGCAGTACATCGCCTTTTTTTCCATGCGCTTCGATGAAACGTGAAAAAATGGCATCGAAGCCATAATCGTTGGCGGTACAGGTGATGTGGGAAGGATCAGCGATTGAGAGAGCAGGGATGGCTCTACGCCTGTCTCTGAACTGACCGGTCAGTTCTTCAGCGAAATGCATGGCATCACTCATCGAGCCGCCATTACCGCATGAGATCAGTTTGTTTCCTGAATTGACAGCTTTTACCATCAGGGTGCCTGCTTCTTCGAGTTTCTTAAAATTCGTGTCATCGGAAAGGAATTTTTCGAGAACTTCTTTTGCTTCCAGAAAATCTTCTTTAAACTTGTTCATAAAAATGAATAACGTATAATTTGAGTACTAAGTTTAAAAAATAAACGCATAATCTTCAAAAAATGATTTAGCTATGAAGAAAAAACTTCGTGAAAACCTCTTCGAAATTATTTTTGAAGCCGATACAAGTGCAGGAAAACTCTTTGATATTGCACTGCTTATTATAATTGTTCTGAGTATTATTTCCGTTACTGGTGAGAGTATTCCTGTCCTGCGAAATAATTTCCGGCATACTTTTATTATCCTGGAATGGATCTTCACTATCATTTTTAGCCTTGAGTATTTTTTACGTATTTATGCTGCCAGGAAAAGAATACAATATATCGTCAGTTTTTTTGGAGTTATCGATCTACTGGCCATTATGCCGGCCTTTCTTGGAATTTTTATAATAGGAGCAAGAAGTTTACTGGTAATAAGGGCATTGCGATTATTACGAATTTTCAGGATATTGAAGATCAGTCGTTACCTGAAAGCAGGAGACACCCTGATCAGAGCCCTTAAATCGAGCCGGGAAAAAATAGGCGTATTTATGTTTGCGGTGCTTATGGTAATATTGCTGGTAGGGACACTTATGTACCTTATCGAGGGGGAACAACATGGATTTACCAGTATCCCGAAAAGCATTTACTGGGCTATTGTTACGCTGACCACTGTGGGTTATGGCGATATTATACCACAAACTGTACTGGGGCAGTTTATAAGCGGAATACTTATGATAACAGGGTATGCTATTATAGCGGTTCCTACCGGAATCATCTCAGTTGAAATTGCCCGTTCGGAATCACAGAAACCTTCTTCACAGGTATGTCCCGGATGCATGCGCGAAGGACATGATGTGAATGCCACCTTTTGTAAATTTTGTGGAACGCAATTAAACAGTGATGCATAAATTAATGACTGGAAGATTTTATTAAACCAAATGAGTATACCAATCCGTTTTTGCTTTTCCAATTACGTAATAAAAAGATACCTTTGCTGCCAAATATCAAACAATGTTACCCAAATTTTTTAGAACCTATAAGAACAAGCAATTCACATTTATTCCCCGCTTTTACAACCAGCAAAAGGAAGAACTTGAGGCGCGGATTAAAAAAGTTGAAAGGGAAGTACAGGGTGGTACAAGTGAAGAATATTCAGGAAATATCATTCGTGGATCGTTCCGGCAGGCTCATCGTCAGCGCTCCTCGGCCAACAGAAATTCCTCACTCAGAATTGTAATTATTATAGCTATACTCCTCCTGTTGATCTATTTTTTATTTACCCTATAAAATCTGATATTTTTATGGCTGATATCATTCAACTGCTTCCCGACTCGGTGGCTAATCAGATAGCAGCTGGTGAGGTGATTCAGCGTCCGGCTTCGGTAGTCAAAGAGCTGACAGAAAATGCAGTGGATGCAGGGGCTAACGAAATCAGTGTGGTGATTAAGGATGCAGGGCGCACATTGATTCAGGTAACGGATAATGGAATCGGGATGTCGGATACCGATGCACGACTGTCTTTTGAAAGACACGCTACCTCAAAAATACGTAATGCCAACGATCTTTTCGAAATACGCACAAAGGGTTTCAGGGGAGAAGCACTTGCATCAATAGCTGCCATAGCACATATTATTCTTAAAACAAGACAGCCGGAAGAAGAAATAGGAACTGAAATAAGTATCAACGGATCGGAACTCGAATATCAGAATCCGGTTAGCTGTCCGGCGGGAACCACAATTTTAGTAAAAAATATTTTCTATAATGTGCCCGCACGGCGTAAGTTTTTAAAGAGCAACACCACCGAGTTGAAATATATTATCAATGAATTTCAGCATATTGCACTGGCTCATCCTGAAATAGCTTTTTCACTCATCCACAACGATTCCGAAATTCTCCATTTGCCGGCAAGCAATCCTCGTCAGCGCATTATCCATGTGTTCGGAAAACATATAAACGCGAATCTGAATACCATTCAATCGAACACATCATTGATCAGCATTTCGGGATTTATCGGGAAGCCTGAACATGCCAAAAAAACCACCGGAGAACAATTCTTTTTTATTAACCGCCGGTATATGCGGCATCCCTATTTTCATCGTGCAGTAATGCGTGCCTATGAAAAAATTTTACCGCCCGAAAGCTTTCCGGGTTATTTTATTTTCTTTGAAGCAGACCCGCAGACCATTGATGTTAACATACATCCGACAAAAACAGAAATCAAGTTCGAAAATGAACAGGCCATATTCCAGATAATTCAGGCTGCGGTTCGTGAAGCCTTAGGCAAATCGAGTGTAATTCCTTCTATCGATTTCAGTAAGGAAGGCGTTATTGATATTCCCGTGATCACAAAAGGGACCGAAATTAAAACTCCGGAAATTGAGATAAATCATGCCTACAATCCTTTTGAACCTGCATCAACAGGGAAAAGGTATTCTTCCGGGAAGGCTCCTCTGACCCCTCCTGATGGATGGGAAAGCCTATATCCTGAATTTGATGTTGATAGTAGAGGAGAAGTCCCTGAGAGCAGAGAGCTGTTTTCTCAGGAAGATGATAATGAAGTCATCGCCAATTCGGAGTATGTTCAATTGCGGGGCCGATATATTTTAACGCCCGTTAAATCGGGGTTGATGCTTATCGATCAGAAATTAGCCTACGAAAGAATTTTGTATGAGCAGCTAATTCAGAGTGTTGCCCGTAATCAGGGACTGGCGCAACGTGAGCTCTATCCTGCAAAGATAGATCTTGATTCCGGACATTACCTGTTGATCATGGAGATTAAAGACGATCTTGCGCTAATGGGTATCGATATTAGCGATCTGGGACAGAACACGATTGTTATAAATAGTTGTCCTGCGGGCATTGAATGCAACGATTTAAAGGAGCTCATTGAATCGCTTCTCGAAGAATACAAAAACACGAATCAGAAAATTGGTTCCTCAGCTACAAAATTGGTTGCAGCTTCTCTGGCAAGGGCGGCATCGGCAGGTTTTGAAAAAAGATTGTTTATGGAGGAAATGCAGCAACTGGTTGATGAATTATTTGCGTGTGAGAATCCGAATTATTCCCCGACAGGTAAAAAACTGCTTTCCATTGTCAGTATAGAGGAACTGGAGAAATTCCTGAAATAATAATGAACAAATAAGGGAACAATAGGATTGAGGAAAATGTTTGTTTTATATTTAACAATTGAAAACGATAAAATATGAATGGTTTTAACAGAGGTGGGGGAATATTAACGGCATTACCGCCGGTTACCAGGGTAATACTTCTTCTTAATATTGTTATTTTCCTGGTGGATCTTTTCACAGGGCACATTATACTGAAATTTTTGGCTCTGTATAGTATTAATACCGGAGCCTTCCAACCCTATCAGATAATTTCGCATATGTTTTTACATGGCGGTTTCGGGCATATCTTTTTTAATATGTTTGCCCTGTTTATGTTTGGCAGGGTGCTGGAATCGGTTCTCGGTGGCAAAAAGTTTTTTCTGTTATACTTCCTGTCGGGTATAGGTGCTGCAGCCCTGCAACTGTTTATCTACTATTTGCAGGATGCTCCTGCTATAATGATTGGTGCCTCCGGCGCCGTATTTGGCATACTGATTGCCTTTGCCATGATGTTCCCCAATGTAGAGCTGATGATCATTTTTTTGCCTATCCCCATCAAAGCCAAATACCTGATTCCCATATATGCTGTTCTCGAATTATTTTTTGGTATTGCCAATTTCAGCGGAGATAACATAGCCCATTTTGCTCACCTGGGAGGAGCCGTTGTTGGATTTATCTTAATTAAAATCTGGAAGCGAAATCAATTCAATATTTATTAACTGTATTAACTTTGTAAAAGAAGTTTTATGAAAGTCTTGAAATGGCCAGTATTTCAGATGAGATAAAGAATTCTTTCCGGAATGGAACAGCGGTTGCTAAATTAATTTATATCAACCTCGGAGTTTTCATTATTGTGAAACTATTGTACGTATTATTTTTTCTGTTCAGCCCTTCGCTTGGCGATATACAGGGCAAATCCTATTTCTTTCATCAGAATATCCTTACATACTTAATGCTCCCTGCCAGCCTCATGACTTTGCTCTACCGGCCATGGACACTTATCACCTATATGTTTTTGCATTTCGATTTTATTCATATTCTCAGTAACCTGCTATGGCTGTTTTGGTTCGGACGTATATTCCTTCATTACCTGACCGAGAAGCAACTATTTACTACTTATTTGCTCGGGGGTCTTGCCGGTGCGTTTCTTTTTATTTTTTCCTATAATGTTTTTCCCGGTCTGGTTGAACAAGCTCCTCTTGCACAGGCATTGGGCGCTTCAGCCTCGGTTACAGCTATTGTTATTGCCATTTCAGTTTATACTCCTAATTATACAGTATATATTCCCTTTATCGGACCTGTAAAAATCAAATATATTGCCATTTTCTTTCTAGTACTCGATGTATTGCAGATTGCGTCATCGAATGCCGGGGGACATATAGCACATTTGGGAGGAGCTCTTTATGGCTACTTCTTTGCCACGCAATTAAAAAGGGGGAGGGACACCGGAAGGCGCTTTTCCGGAATTGCCGATTCGATCGCTGTATTCTTTCGGCAGAGGCCTAAGATGAAAGTGTCGTATAAGAGCCAGGCCAAAAATATGGACGACCGGGAATACAACCGGTCAAAAGTTGAGTACCAGAAGGAGATTGATCGTATACTGGATAAGATTGCCAAATCGGGATATGAAAGCCTGACAAAAAATGAAAAGGAAACCCTGTTTAAAATGAGTAACCGAAGTTAGCAGTAAGTTTTGAAGAAACACATCAGAAAAATACTACTTTGGGCAAACATTCTGTTTGCAGCTGCTCTGATCGCCGCGTATGCTGCCAATTATATTAATCCGGAATATTTCTGGTTTTTTGCCTTTTTTGGACTGGCCTATCCTGTACTACTGATCATCAACCTGAGCTTTCTCGTTTTCTGGTTATGGCGAAGAAAATGGATTTTTCTTATATCCCTGGCAACTATTATACTGGGCTGGTCGAATGTGGGCAAAATTATACAAGTGCGCCTGTTTGGCCGGCATCCGGTATTGGAAGATAAGGTTAAGCTGCTGTCATATAATGTCAGGACATTTAATTATTACAAATGGGAAAATAGTATCACTGTGTGCGACAGCATTTTGTATTTTATCAGGGATGAGAATACCAGCATTGCTTGTTTTCAGGAGTTTCTTACGGCAACGAATATTCACCTGCATACAGAGAAACATATCGATACAGTACTAAAAACACTACCCTATAAGCATATTTTTTATACCGATAAAACATCAAAATACTCGAACTATGGATTGGCCACCTACAGTAAATATCCGATTGTGAATAAAGGCAGCATACGTTTTAAAAATTCCTATAATGCCTGCATCTATTCCGATATAAAGATAGGCAATGACACGGTCAGGTTTTTCAATGTCCATTTGCAATCAATAAAGCTCCGGAAAGATAATTATTTGCTGGTCGACAGTCTTTCGTTACGGATAAATTCACGGCGGATCATAGAGGCTAAGGACATTTCGGGTCGTTTGAAAATGGCCTACATAATACGGGCCCAACAGGTGGACGAATTGAGCTGGCACCTCAGGCATTCGCCATACCCGGTAGTAGTATGCGGCGATTTTAACGACACTCCCGTATCCTATACCTATACCCGGATAAGGGGGAAACTCTCGGATGCATTTTTAAGTTCGGGCAAGGGGGCAGGTAGCACATACCGGGGAATTTCTCCTTCCTTCCGCATCGATTTTATTTTTCACTCCAAATCCATAAAATCATCCGGCTACCAGACTCATCCCGTTTCTTTTTCAGACCATTCTCCTATCAGCTGCGAGTTAAGCATGACCCCCTGAGAAGAACTCAGGATCGACATTTCCTCCCGAAAGGATAATTCCTGTTTTTCTTTTACTGAAAAGCTCTATGTGTTCCAGAACGGCTGCCAGGGGTACACAACCTGAGGGTTCCACAATTATTTTCATGCGCTGCCAGAGTAATTGCATGGCCTGAAGAATACCCTCTTCTGAAACAGTGAAGATATCGTCGACAAAGGTGGTGAGAGCCTTAAATGTTCGCTCGCTCAGCGAGGTCAGTAGACCATCGGCCATAGTTTTTGGATTTACAGAGGGAATGATCCGTTTTTCTTTAAAGGAGCGGCAGGCATCATCGGCACCTTTTGGTTCGGCACCGTAAACAGTAATTCCCGGATATAATGATTTCGTTGTAATAGCTGTACCGCTTAATAAACCGCCTCCGCCAATCGGAGCTATTATACAATCCGGATCCTTTAATTCTTTTAAAAATTCCAGAGCCGCAGTTCCCTGTCCGGCAATGACATCGAAATTATTGTAGGGATGCACAAATGCTGCTCCTGTCTGTTCCAGCACTCTTTCGAGTTCGGTTTCCCTGGCTTGCAGGGTGGGAGCACAAAAAACAATCCTGGCTCCATATTCGCGAACAGCGTCAATCTTTATTTTAGGAGAATTGGAGGGCATCACAACTATGCATTTGATATCATGCAGTTTTGCTGCAAGCGCCAGGGCCCCGGCATGATTACCCGATGAATGCGTAGCCACTGTTTTTACCGGCTGAGTAGCCAATAGCTGAGAGATGGCATGGCAGGCACCCCGAAATTTAAAAGCTCCCGAACGCTGGAAATTTTCACATTTGAAATAGAGGAATGCACCTGTAATCTGGTTTAATGATCGGGAAGTAAAAACGGGGGTATGATTGATCATTTTCCCGATGCGTTTATAGGCATCCTGTATATCTTTCAGGGAGGGTAATTGTTGTTGCTGCATAGTTACATTTCAATCTTTCGCAAATTAATAGTAATTGCTCTATTTATCTTTATTGCAATCAAATAATTAATTAACTCCAGGTTGTATTCAAGGCTGCTTCTTGTTAACGGTATAGGCTGTTGGCAGCTGCCTTTATAATAGTGAATCAATTTGACTATATAGTTTTTCTTTCGAACTTGGCCTTTCAGCATTTGGATATACAACCTTACCCGTTTTATCAACAATAATATAATGTGGTTTACTAACAAATTTAATACCTGGTATTTCATTTATATTGTTATAAAACCTATTACTCATTCGCATATGATAACCATATAATGCAAATTTATTAATTAGGCTATCCCATCTAGCTAAAGACTCAGGTGCATCTCTTGCATCAACTAAATAAATAAACTTAACTTTCTTGTCTTTGTAACGTTCTTTTAAATCTTTTGATATCTGAAATTCTTTTATGCAAGGTCCACAATATGTGCTCCATATATCAAAATATAGGACCTTGCCTTTAAACTCTTTAAGATTAATTATATCTTCAATTCTTATATAATTTTCGAAATCTGATATATATATTATCGTATCATGCTTATTCTCATGCTTAATAGTTTTCGTTGAGTCTATTATACCTTGTTCTTTTCTTGACTCGGCTATGGGCTCATTCTTCTGGTTTTTGCAATTATTTAAAAAGGTACCCATAAGCAGAACTAGAGCTATATTCGGGAATAATTCTAGAACCCTCTTTAGATTACGATTTGTTGTCATATTGAGTTGTTTTAAGGTTGCTGCCAACCTTTAGATTAGCAATATGGCATCGTTGGCGTTGCATTGCTTTAAGTTTGATTAGCAATATATAAAAGCGGCTTATTTATCCTCCGAAGCCAATGCGAAGGTGGATGTTCGTACCAATCCCGACCGCAGTGTCGGGATCCACCGTGCTCCTTCTCCGTAGTAAAACTACGAAGGAGAAGCCACTTTCCAGCCTATGAAGTATATTGGCTGCTGTGTGCCGTACATTCTTTAGCTAAACTAATTGGATATAAAAAAATAAATCAATGAACTGAATATTACTATTGGTATTACAATCAACCACCCAATTGTAAATTGTTTTTTTACATGATATTTCATTGATTCAATTGTCAACTCCTTTGGAATATTTAAAATCTTGGGTCTCCAAATTCCAAGAACATATAAGTCAATAAAAAAAGAGTCATAAAGTATTAATAATGTTATTAAAATAAAATTAGTAATTGTTAAATCAATATAATTGATATTACTAATATGATAAAATGTTTTGTAATCAAAAGATACAATAAATATTATTATTAAAAATAACATACAGATCATTGAAATCACACCTCTTAAAGTCTGTCTTTTTTTAAGAGTCCCGTCTTTTTGTCTTGTTGAATGAACAAGTCCAGTTTTATATACATAATAAACAATAATATTCAGCAAAAAAGCTCCAATAAAAAACCATAGAAATATATGTAATAGAGTTGCTTTTGTCATCGATGCAGTTTTATGTATGGCACACAGCTTACTTATAGCGTGCTGAAATATATTCATATTTGTTAAAAAATGTATAATGGTAACACATTTTGTTTATATATCAATATCATCTCCAGACACTTGTATATTGCGTAAACTTTAAACACTCACATGGGTATATATCTCAGTCGTTCGTGTGCTCTTATGACCTAAAAGTTCCTGTATATAACGAATATCTGTTCCTGCCTCCAACAAATGAGTTGCACAACTGTGACGTAAACAATGCAAATTACAATTTCCTGCAATCAAAAGCAAAATCCCTCTTGTGAAATAAGTTTTCAGGCTAAGAAAGCATGATCAATGAATTTGATTGCTCTTTTAGTGAAAAGCCTATGCCTGAACTCCGAACAAGGAACAATGATTTTAGATTTTCGAAGATCAAACATTTCAAAAATCTTCATTCGTTAATCGGTGTTCGGTATTCATTTGTAATAATCCTGCATCAAATTTCATTTAAAGTAAACCCATACCAAAACCCCATTCTCAAGTCTAACCGCTTTCCTGCGATAGACTTCCGATTCGCAGGCATCCATTAACCTGCCTCAGGCATATTACTATATCTTAATTCACAATGGTTTATCTGCCTGTTCTAATAAATACCAAACTTTATGAAATGAAATAGCAATAAAATTGATAAATTCAGTTTTCTTAAAAAACCCGAAACATGAATAAGGTTATTGTATTAGGATCCGGTATGGTGGGCAGTGCAATGGCAATTGATTTGGCCAGTCATCATCATGTAACACTGGCCGATATAAATAAACTTGCATTGAATAAAGTAAAGCAGAAGTGCGCAGCTATAAATGTACAGCTGCTGGATGTTACTGATATGGGAACTTTACAGCAAGCCATAAAGCAACAGGATTTGGTAATTTGTGCTGTCCCTGGTTTCCTGGGATTCAATACAGTAAAAGCCATTATTGAAGCTGAAAAGAATGTCGTGGATATTTCGTTCTTCGCGGAAAATTCTTTAGAGCTGGATGCCCTGGCTAAAGAAAAAAATGTTACTGCTATCATAGATTGTGGTGTGGCGCCCGGAATGCATAATCTGATATTAGGTTACTACAACGAGAAAATGAAAATCAGCGATTTTGAATGCATGGTCGGAGGTTTACCAAAAAATAAAAAATGGCCATTTAACTACAAAGCCCCTTTTTCACCTATTGATGTAATCGAGGAATATACACGTCCTGCCCGGTATGTTGAAGGTGGTAAACTAATTACTAAAGAACCCCTCACCGATTGTGAAAATGTTGAATTTGATACTGTTGGCACCCTCGAGGCATTTAATTCAGACGGTTTGCGGACAATAATCCATACAATGCCTCATATACCAAATATGAAGGAGAAGACTTTACGGTATCCCGGTCATGTCGAATATATCAGGGTATTAAAGGAAAGTGGATTTTTCAGTAAGGATGAAGTTAAAGTAAATGGTGTATCGATAACACCTCTGCAGTTTACCTGTAAGTTGTTATTTAACGAGTGGAAATTAGGTGAAACCGAAGAAGAATTAACTGTGATGAGGATTATTATTAAAGGAATGAATGACGAGGGTAGGCCGGAAAAAATCATATATAATCTCTATGATGAATATTGCACAGAAACGCAGACCTCATCAATGGCCCGCACAACGGGGTATACAGCTACAGCAGCTGCCAATATGTTCCTTGATGGTTTGTTTAGCGGGAAAGGTGTTTTTCCCCCTGAACTGTTAGGTAAAAGCGAATCTTGTTTTACCTATATCATCAGGTATTTGAAAGAAAGGAATATACACTATGTGAAGAAAAATGTATAATCGTTGACCCTCCACATGCTTCATTAATTTTATTTTGGTACTTCACTAATTTCAATCGGTTCATTCAATTAAATCAGATTATGATAAACCGGTTTATAATCTGTGTATGAATTGCTTTTCACTTTTGAACCTTCCTGAATTAGTAGTGTAGTTTGGAATTCAGAGATATCACTGATCAAATGCAATTTGTCACTGTTTCGCTTCAAACTGTAATTGCTTCAGAACGAGTTTACGTTTCTTCACTCGGAGAGGCCATTTCTTGATCCCGAGACCTTGCACTTTAATGCTGCAATGGAGGCACTGAAGGAGAAATAGTAGTTTACTTACAATATACCCATGCCAACATTCCGTTTTCGAGCCGTACTTGTTTTCTGCGATAGGCTTCCGATTCGTAGGCATCCATTTTTTGCAGGCCCTCTTCATTTAATTCAAAATAGCCTCCCTCAACCACTTCTTCACTTTCCCGGTCCTCCATCAGTATAGGATATCCGGTACCGGAAAGTGTGACCGATGACATACGGAAACCCCTAAGTATTCCAGGGGAAAGTAGAGTATCATACCCAAGAATAGCATTCCGGATTTTTTCATCCAGCAAGGTTCCATAAACGAATAGGCAACTTTTCATCCGGATATTTGTTAATTTTTAATAGGTCGGATGGAACCGCCTTAAAAAAATAATCCTGCTTGTTTGTGTAAACAATGATGATTTTTTTAATGCTTGTTTCATACCTTTATTTGTTATAAGGTTTACGAAAGGCTGTTAATTTACCGAAATAAAATGTATTGTTATGAAGGTTACTGTATGCCGAAAGGAACATTTCAATGCTGCGCATCGCTTGTACAATCCGGATTGGGATAATGCACAGAATGCCGAGGTATTCGGGAAATGCAGCTACACGAACTACCACGGGCATAACTACGACCTGGTGGTAAAAGTCACCGGTGAAATTGACAGTGAGACGGGTTATGTGATGGATACGAAGGTGCTGAAAGAAATGATCAGGGAACACATTGTGGAACGCTTCGATCACCGGAACCTGAATGTCGATGTAGCTGAATTTCGCAACCTGAATCCCACGGCCGAAAACATAGTGGTTGTAATCTGGAATATACTGAGGAAGCATATTAATTCCTCTCTGGAATTGAAGGTTGTACTTTACGAGACGGAACGAAATTTTGTGGAATACGCGGGTGAATAAAGTTTTTTACTACATAAGAAAGGGGCTGGTGGCCCTGCTGATCCTTCCCATCAAATTGTACCGGTATGCAATCAGTCCATACCTGCCGGCCAGTTGCAGGCATGTGCCCACCTGTTCGCAATATGCCATTGAAGCGTTGAAAGTACATGGAGTTATTGTCGGGCTCTATTTGGCTTTGCGCAGGGTTATGCGCTGTCATCCCTGGGGAACAAGCGGGTACGATCCTGTTCCTCTTCCGCGGAAAGCCAGAAAGAAAGAATAAAAGGCCGAAATCTGAGGATAATTTAAGATTGAATTACTTTTTACCGATTGAAGTACCTCCGATGAAACGTTCGTACAGGTTATAGAGGCGGGCATTAAATTTCGATTCCAGGATCTTTCTCGGCAAATCGAACACAGGATTGTCCGAGCGATCAAGTATATTTGAATCCGAGGTGGCAATAGTACCAAAAGTATGCAGTAAAATGGCCCGGTCGGCAGAGGGTACCACCTCGATCCTGCATAACACGCCTTGTTTCTTCAACTCAAGACTCAATATCCGCCGATGATCCCGGCAGAAGGACACCGGCTCATCAAGATAAACAATGACTTCGGGGATCGCTGAACATCCCAGGTATTCTGCCATCAGGCCTGCACATTCCTCAAAGAGATTCTCATCTTTTATTTTACCGTATAGGGAACCATTATCGCGGCAAATATTATCGACACTGACAAAAACCATTCGTCCGAGACGATAGTTTAGCAGAGTGAACAATACGTTGTACCCGTCGATGATCAGCAAGTCATGGGGTTTATCAACAAGTCGGGCACTCCGTTTTTCCGAATTTTCGCGTGAGGTCACTCCCCTGTATAGCAGATTGCGCAAGTCGGTACTCAGCTTGTACCGGTCGCCGGTAAGCTTCAGTGCTCCTTTTTCAGGATAACCCCGATCCATCAGATAAAAATAATCTTCCAGGGCCTGATTAAAAGATCCGGTGGTTATATCGTCAGTTTTCATACTTGTTGCACGACATATGTGATTGACATTCCTGCGAAAGCAGGAATATGGTCAAATTATTACAAGATTGACTGCGTCGAGGACTTCGCCGTTCCTTGTCAAGCAAGGAATGTAAAACAATTGAAAATCTAATTTTAGTATGAGAATAAATATTAATTTATTTACCTGCCGGCAATGTAAATTTAAATGTACTTCCCTTCCCGAGTTCACTTTTTACCCAGATATTGCCTTTATTTTTAGTAATAAATTCTTTACAGAGTATTAGTCCAAGACCTGTTCCGGTCTCATTGGCAGTTCCCTTGGTTGAGTAGTTGACATCGATCCGGAATAATTTCTCTACGTTCTCTGGCTTGATACCAATACCTGTATCCACAACAGAGGTTTCAATTATGTCGTTATTTTGCTGTGAAGTAATTGTTATGCTGCCATTTTCCCCTGTATATTTAATGGCATTTGATATAAGGTTTCGAATAACTGTACGTACCATATTGGCATCGGCGAGGATTTTTGTAGGTGATGCCACAGCATTAACGAGCTTGATTTTTTTCTTGCTGGCTTGATTTAACAGAAAATCAAAATTTTCTTCAACAAGTTCATGGATGTCTATGCTTTCCGGATTGATCTGGATCCGGCCTGTTTGTGAACGTGACCATTCCAGGAGGTTTTCGAGCAGGGTATAACTCTGTTTTGATGTATCGGAAAGAATACCGATGAATTCTCTGATTTTTTCCTGATCGAAATCCTCGAGATTATCGAGCATAAGCTCAGTGAATCCCATTAGTGTGTTAAAGGGATTTTTCAAATCGTGTGCGATAATGGAGAAAAATTTGTCTTTAGTGGCATTCAGTTCGCGAAGCTCCTGGGTTCGTTGTTCAACTTTATTCTCCAGATTAATATTGAGTTCCTTAAGTTCCTCATTTTGCCGGAAAATTGTTCCTTCCTGATCGTAACTTTTTAAGGCTTCTTTAATAGTGAGTATCAGGTCATCTTTTTCCCAGGGTTTGGTGATAAACCTGTATAATTCGGCATTATTAATAGCATTACCAATCCCTTCTATACTCGCCTGTCCGGTGAGAAGTATCGTTTTTGCTGAAGGTTGAATACCGTGAATTTTTTCAAGCAGTGCGTCACCCTTCATGCCGGGCATAATAAAGTCGGCAATAACAACCGGTATCTCATATCCCTCACCCATTAACTCTTCAAATATTTCAATGGCTTCATCACCGCTTTCTGCAACTTCAACCAGAAATTCGCTGATAAATTCTTTTTGAATTTGTTCCTTTAAAGCGTCCAACACAATCGATTCATCATCGATACACAGGATAACACGTTCACTCATTTTCTTCAAGTCCCGTTTTAATGATATTAATTAAGTCTTCTTTATTCCAGGGTTTTGGCAACAGGGTAAACTGATCGGCT
>CAZQCO010000072.1:0-19060 GCA_964592225.1 uncultured Bacteroidales bacterium | reverse complement strand
GCAGCTGATTTTTATGTAATTCATAACTATTTTGGAGGAAGCGCAAATAGTCCGGGTTCATATCTGAATACTGTACTTACATCTATAAACGATATGCACGAATTTATTTTGCAGGATATTGAAGATAAAGAAGCCACTCCCAGGCCTATTGCATTAACAGAATGGAATATGAGTGATGATGGCGGTAATGTTAAAACATCAATCATTAATGGAATGCAGGGAGTGCTTGCCATGAGTGAAATGGCCAAATTAGGATATGGTATGTCATGTCGCTGGCTGGTTGCCAATTGGGATACTGATGGGATGTTTTACCATGGGAACAGCTCAACTATACCGGCATGGAATCCGCGTCCTGCATTTTTCTATCTCTATTATCTTCAGCAATATATAGGCAGTTACTTTTTAGGATCGGAAGTTACGGGATCAAGCAATATAAAGGCATATACAACTCTGTTTAACTCCGGTCAGGTTGGAGTGGTTGTTGTGAATAAAGGTACAACTGATGAAGCAGTCCGGATCGATCTGTCGAACACCGGATACGGGAACAGGTATTACTATTACTCACTTACGGGTGGTGATGATGACCCTATGTATTCAAAGCTTGTCTTTGTGAATGATTCTGGTCCTGAACCTACGCGATGGGGGCCACTTGCCAATCTGGAGTCAATACAGGCCAGGTCAGATACTTTGATTTACCCTGTTAAGATTAATTCCCCGGGCTTGTCGGTTCAGTACATACTTATAGAAGCCGGCAATAGTATCATGCATCAGGTTGATGTGGAGAGTGTTCTTATATCAACAACAGAAGAACAACTAGCGATCAATGAGGACAACGGGACCATTCAACTGATTGCCGAAATCTATCCCTGGAATGCAACTGATAATGGAGTTTACTGGACAACAAGCGATTCGGCTGTTGCAGTTGTTGATCCTTTTGGATTAGTTAAAGCCATTTATGATGGTACTGTATATATTAAAGCGACAACTTCCGATGGTGGCTATACTGATTCAATTGAAGTGATTGTTTCAAACCAGCGCTATGAAGTAACAGGAATTACACTTACAACTCAGACAGGAAGCAGATCAATTAATACGTCTGGAGGATCTTTGCAAATTATTGCTGTTATCGAGCCTGAAAATGCTGAAGATAAATCAGTAACGTGGACTGTAAATGATACCAGTCTGGCCGGCATTGATTCCGAAGGCCTATTAACGGCCAGGAAGAATGGGAGTGTTAGGGTGACTTGTATTACTAACGACGGAGGCCTTTCGGCTATTATTTCAATAAACATTAGCGGTCAGCCCACTGACCTTTATGATCTTAGTCTTGCCTATCTTAGAATATATCCTATTCCGGCACAACATATTCTCTATATTGAAAATGGGAGCCCTATCATTTGCTATGAAATATTGAATATTGAGGGGAAAGTGCTGAAAACTATAAAAAATCCGGAATTGAAGATTGAAGTTGATATCAAAGATTTAACTCCGGGAATATATCTTATTCGTGCGCAAACTAGGTCTGGTTTCAGGATTGTTCGATTTGTCAGGTAGTGGTAGGTTATTTAATTCGGATATAGATTTTCTCTCTGGATCTGGAAACTTTTAAAATTACTTCGCAACCACCTTCACCATTTTATTGTCTATCATTTCCTGTAGCTGTTCAAGTAGTGCCAGTTCCTGGTGGTCGATCATACCATCTTCAGTAGCAATATAAAGAATTGCATCGTACTCATCGCGGGTCAGTTTATGATCTTCCAGGGCTTTTTCAATCATTTTTTTCAGTCGAATTGCACTTTCACTGGCTCTCATAGGCGTGGATTTATTGTATAAAAGTATAAAATTTTCCTTGCAATCAAATTCTAACTTTCAGTTGGAATCTGTTCCTGATTTTTCTTTTATCAGTATCAGGACTATTACAAGCATTAAAAATGCAACCAGGGCACTTCCAAAATAGGCATAACTTAAACCTCCCAAACCATATGCCAGTCCTATTACCAGCGGGCCGATAGTCTGACCGGTTCTAAGTACCACGCTATTGAGGGACATAAAAGCTGCACGCTCTTTCAACGGGGCAAAACCTACCAGCATAGTTTGCACGGTGGGGAGAAAAAGTCCCTGACCCAGACCAAAGATTAATAAGGGAGGAATAATAAATAGCCAGGTGTTTGCACGGGCTAGTGAGATCATCGAAATTATATATAGAATTACTGCGGTTAAAAGAATTTTTCGGGTACTGTATTTTTTACTGATTTTTCCGATCTGCGAAGAAGTTACGGCAGTAGTAAGTGACATCGACGACATGGTTAAACCGATATGCAGTGAATTTGCCATCATCCTTTCTTTAAGCAGGGAAGGGAGGTAGGTAATATAGGCTCCATAGATCAGGAAGAAGACGAGTATGTTCAGGATTAAAAGACCCCAGACACTAGGTTGATTAATAACTTTCCAGACATTCCGCCCATATTGTCTCAGACCCTGTTTTTCCTTTGGCTCCGGGTTATGTAAATAAAAAATAATAATCATTCCGAAAGGAACAGCCAGTAGCGGCAAAACAAATGGGAAATTCCATCCCAGAATGGCCAGGGCGCCTCCCAGTGCAGGATATATTGCTGTACCCAGGCTTAACACGCTTGCATTGTATCCCATAGCACTGGTTCTATGGTTACCCTGGTACAAATCGCCGATAAGAGTGACATTCAGTGATCCCAGCGATGAGGCTCCTATTCCCTGTATTAATCTTAAGAGTAGAAGTGTTTCGAAATTATGTGCAAACAGGCAGGAAAATCCTGCCAAACCGAAAAGAATAAGAGAAGGGACCAGGATAGCTTTTCGTCCGATCCTGTCGGCCAGAATTCCCATAAACGGTGTAATAATGATACCCGGTAAAGTGAAAATGGATACCAGCCATCCGACCTGAGCTTTTGAAATCCCAAAGTACTCTCTCATCTCCGGAAATGCTGGAGCAATACTGGCCACACCCATCACGGCAAACAGTGTTGTAATAAAAATAAGGTAGATATTCCGATCGCGCAATAATCCGGGTTGATTTGCTTTACCTGTCATTTGAAAAATTTATCTGATACATATTTCCTCATAACAATTTATATCCTGATAAAGTTTAGGTCACTTAATAACGGTAAGTGTATCTGAAAGGTAATCTATGGAATTTCTTCCGACCATGATGGCAAATTCTCCCGGTTGCACGTTACGTTTCATATTTATATCGAGCGCTTCCAGTTTTTCTGGTGTAAGCAGGAATTCAATTTTCCGGGTCTCACCGGGCTTCAGGCTGATTTTAGCAAAATCTTTTAGTTCCATGACAGGCCTTGTTGGGAGGCTTACCAGGTCGTGAATATAAAGTTGAACAATTTCATCCCCTTCTCTGGTTCCGGAATTTCTGATAGTGACCGATACCCTGACCGAATCTGCTGCCTTGATATTCGCAGAGGATAGTTTCAGGTTGCTGTATTCAAAGGAGGTGTAGCTAAGTCCGAATCCGAAGGGAAACAGAGGACTGGAATTACTATTGACATATTCCCTGAAGCGGCTGGGTTTATGATTATAGTAACAGGGAAGCTGTCCAACGCTTCGCGGGAAAGTGACCGTTAATTTACCGCTGGGATTAACCTTACCAAATATAATATTGGCCAGGGCGTTACCGGTTTCCTCACCCAGATACCAGGCTTCGATAATTGCCGGGACATTTTCGGCGAGGTAGTTGATGGTTAGCGGACGGCCGTTGATCAGCACTATAACCACAGGCTTTCCTGTGGCCAGTATGACTTTTGCCAGTTCTTCCTGACGTCCGACAAGGTTCAGCTGATCGGCATCGCCTTCATGTTCCTCACTCCAGGCTTCCCGGTTGATCAGCTCATTTTCTCCAATAACCAGCACCACGGCATCACTATTTCGGGCTGTGGCAACTGCTTCGGCAATAAGTTTTTCATCTATATCCGGGGTACTGAGAACGGGAGCTTCATTAACCTGCCAGCTGACCTCTTTATTAAGAGTTATTTTACATCCCTCGGCATAGAGAATTTTTATGTTGCAGGTACTGGCAAAAGCCTCAAAACCTTCGAGTATGCTGACTCCCTTCATCGGAACCGAGGAATAACCTCCCAGATGGATATCCGCTGCATTGGGTCCAATAATGGATAGGGTTTTGATTTTGGTAGCGTCGAAAGGAAGAATGGGACCTTCATTTTTAAGCAATACCACAGCTTCCTGTGCAGCTTTCAGTGCAAGGTCTTTATGCCCCTGGCAGTTTAACAGGCGTTCCATCTGGTTGACATCAGTATAGGGATGTTCGAACAACCCGCTTACAAATTTAACCCGCAGTATATTACGAACCGCATTGTCGACAACTGACATGGGCAACAGGCTGTCGCGGACAAAATCGGCCATGTTGATATAACTACCACTGCTGTAAAGGTCGTAATCTACTCCGGCCAGCATGGAAAGAATTCCCGATTCTGCCGAATCTTTAGCTGCTAGGTGATCGCGCCATGTAACATCCATGCCTCCTCCATCGCTCATTACATAACCTTTAAAGCCCCATTCGTTGCGTAAAATTTCGGTAAGCAGCTTGTGATTTATATGGTTGGGCACACCGTCCCACTCGTTATACGATGCCATGATCGATTGAGCATGACCTCGTTTGACAGCTATTTCGAAAGGGTAAAGATGTGTCTCGCGAAACTCACGTTCCGAATAATTTACCGGAGCAATGTTCCGGCCACCTTCAGGTTGACCATGCCCGGCAAAATGTTTCAGGGTCACGGCTGCGTGAACAGAATCGATAATACCAGCACGTCCCTGGAAGCCATATACGGCAGCAAGGCCTATACGTGATACCAGGTACGGATCTTCGCCAAAACATTCTTCCGTTCGTCCCCACCGCGGATCCCTGGCCAGATCAACCACGGGAGAAAGAAATTGGGTTACACCGCTTAAACTGGCTTCCAGTGCAGCGACAGTATAAATTTGTTCTATAAGTGCAGTGTCCCAGGTACAGCCTAATGCAATGGCCTGTGGAAAACTGGTAGCTCCCGGTGCCATGTAGCCGTGAAGTCCCTCGGCAAAAACAAAGGCAGGAATTCCTAATCTTGATTTCTCAACTAAATAACGCTGAAAACCATTGATACGTTCCACCCGCTGACGTGGTGTTGCGGTAAAAAATGTCCACGACCAGAATGTTCCCACACCCCGGTTCAGGCGTGCTGTATCCTTAGTACTAATAAAATTCCCTTCGTTATCCCATGCAAGGGTATCGGAAATACGTATGGCGAAGAGTTGGGAAACTTTTTCTTCCATCGTCATTCGTTTCAGGAGATCTTCGACCCTTTCCTCGATTGGGGCTTTTGGATTTTTGTAAAGGGGTTTCCTGAGTTTGGCACAGCCACCGATCAGAAAAGCAATGGATAGAACTAAAATGAGGTTTTTCATTTTCAGGAATATTTGACTAGTATAAGTTTAGGGACGCTTTATAATTTGAATAAAGTTAATAGTTTATCATTTCCGAATTGCTGACAAAGGCTAGTTTTGTTCCATCGGGCGACCAGCTATGAACGTTTATGGTGCCCTGTCCGCCATAAAGCCAGGCTAAAACACGGGGTTTACCTACCGGCATACCATCTTTCAAATCGAACATACGAAGCATCACATGCTTGTAATAGGGGTGATCCCAAAGCTCTACATCGGGGAGATAAGAAAGGAATATGAGTTTGTCTCCATTGGGCGACTCGTGAGCGAACCAGTTCTGATATACATCATTGGTGATTTGTACCTGTTCCGATCCGTCTTGTTTCATTTTCCAGATTTCCATGGTTCCGGTCCGGTTTGAGTTAAACCAGATATATTTGCCATCGGGCGAAAATTCCGATCCGTCATCCAGTGCTACCGATCGTGTAAGTTGAATTTCTTCACCACCACTAAGAGGTATTCTATAAATATTCCACTCACTATTTCTTTTGGCTGTATAGATGAGAAAGTTCCCGTCGGGCGACCAGCCATGCCAGTAGGAAGGACTGTTGGGAGTAATTTGTTCTGGAATGCCACCTTCAACAGGAAGTGTACAGATAATCGAATTTTCACCGTTAGGTCTGTCCGGGTCATGATGACTGATGACCAGTTTTGTCCCATCGGGTGAAAGGCCATGATCGTTATTATTTGAGGTGGCAAAGCCTGTATTGATTCTTTCGATCTGACCTCCATCAGCGGGAATTCGATAAATGATACCGCCTGCATTAACAATGAAAAATTCACCGTCACGCGACCAGTTTGGAGCCTCAATGGGAAGATCGGATTCAAACATGATTTTACGGCTTCCGGTTTCAACATCCAGAACTTCGAGGCGTGATCCGATATAATCGGTATAGGGTTTAAAATCGTCTTTTGCAGGAATGGTCAGACGTGTGTTATAAAACTGAGCTTCTTCAATCACATTAGGATTATGGGAACATACAAAAAGGCCGATATAGTATTCTTTCTCCCCAACATAGTCGACAATAAGCCTTCCTATTTCCTGAAGGACATTCCCTTTACTAGTGGCCTGCATGATAACTGTATCGCCATGAATGATAAGCTGCAAGACTGAAAGCGAATCTTCAGCGGCTCTGAATTCCGAGGTAGCAGAATCTTTTTCTGTCCGATATTGCATAGCGATAAGTCCACCGCCATGGTAGGCAGCACTTATATAGGGTGATCCCGGATCCAGGGTTTTGCGAACGATCAGACCTGCCTTACGATGAGGTTCCGTGCCTGTCCCCATAAATACAACCTGGGAAGTAAGAATAATATTTCCTGTCATTTTCCGCCATAAAAAATGAAACTCATCGTTGTTGAACCACATATTGGTTCCGGAACCGCTAAGTGTATATATGTCAGTTTCCGGGTTATATTTTGCTTTGCCGGAGTTTACAACAGGACCTATGTCCGAAGATCCCCGGAAGATCCCGATTGATTGTTTGTCAGTGTTCATAGTACAGCTGTATAAGCCTAAAAACAGTAATGCCGGAATCAGGGAATGAGATAATTTTCTGCTCATTGCTTGATTGTTATAAATTGCATAAACTTATAAAAAGCCTCATATACATTAACAGAAAAAACTACATCATGAAGGCTACAAACCTTTCACCTGAAAAACTAATTCTTTCCGGATATCCCTCGATGATGATCCCAGCAACAGGTTATATTCACCCGGTTCAACAATCCAAGCACCTTGCTCGATATTATAATAGGCCAGATCGTTAATATCGAGAGTAATAGTATGCGATTTTTCCTCTCCGGGCTGAAGTTCTATCTTTTTAAAGCCTTTAAGTTCTTTATCTGCACGCATCACTTCCGAGTCTTTCTTCCGAATATAAAGCTGAAGGGTTTCTTTACCTGCTAGTAATCCTGTATTCCGGACCGTTACGGTGAGCTTAATTTCCTGTTCCGGAGAATAAGCTTTTCGGTCGATTCTAGCCCTCGTATATTCAAATCCGGTATAGGATAATCCATGCCCAAAGCAATATTTAGGTTCAATTTGTTTAGTATCGAACCAGCGATACCCAACCAGTATTCCTTCTGCATACTCAACTTCATCGTTTTTTCCGGGATAAGCATGTAATGCATGGGCGCCTATATCTTCAAGTCTGACCGGTATGGTAAAGGGCAGCTTGCCCGAAGGATTCACATCGCCAAAAAGCACAGAGGCCAGGGCATTTCCTGCTTCCGAACCGTTAAACCAGGCATAGAGAATAGCGGATGCAACACTGTCGGTGACATTCAGATCGCAGGCTGTACCTGCTATTACAACAACAATGGTATTCGGGTTGACAGCCGTCACTTCCTTTATGAGCTCATCCTGGCCAAAGGGTAAATCAAGAGTTTCACGATCAACTACTTCGGTTTCCACATTCCGATTATTTCCGGCAAAAATGATAGCCACATCAGAATTTTTAGCAACTGTTACAGCTTCTTCTATTAATTCAACATTAGGATTTGGATCGGGATAGCGATCGGGCCAGAAGCCACCCGTGTCTAGCGTTACAAATTTTTCTGCATAGCCCGGAGCATACTGAATTTCTATTGTGTTGGCCACTTTCTTTTTTATACCTTCAAGAGGAGTAACCTCATACCGGGCTTTGACACTGGCCGTAAAGCCTCCCCTCGATTGCACCTGCATGGCGTTTTCACCGATTATTGCAATACTTTTTATTGAGTCGATATTCAGGGGCAATAAATTCCGTTCATTTTTAAGCAGTACTATGGACTCACAGGCTACATCGTAAACCAGCTGCACATTTTCAGCAGTATTTGCCTTTCCGGCAATCCGCGTACTGTCCATGGTTTTGCAATTATACATGACCCTGAGAATGCACCTGACTTTATCATCGACAACACTTTCCGGCACCAGGCCTGCTCTGACAGAATCGGCGAGGGATGAGAAAAAATACTGGTTGAACCGGCCTCCCATTTCAACATCAAGGCCCGCAAGAGCAGCCTTAACTGTCGAATGAGTGCCACCCCAGTCGGATATTACAGCTCCCTTGTAATCCCATTCTTCTTTTAAGATCTTATGTATGAGATAATCATTTTCACACAGCCAGTCGCCCCTGAATTTATTGTAAGCTCCCATAAAAGTATAGGCTTCGGCCTCCATTGCCGCTGCTTTGTAAACCGGCAGATAGATCTCACGCAGAGTTCGTTCGTCCATGAGCACATTGATATTCCAACGTTGAAATTCCTGATTATTGACTGCAAAATGTTTTATACAAGCGGCTACATTCTGCGATTGCAACCCCATGACGTAGTCAACGGTTAATTTTGAATTAAGAAACGGATCTTCTGAGAAATATTCAAAATTCCGGCCACATATCGGGGTCCGGATTATATTAACTGCGGGGGCGAGGAGTATATGTTTTCCCCTGGCATTGGCCTCACTGCCAATTGCCTTTCCATAACGAAATGCCAACTCTACATTCCAGGTAGCTGACAAGGCAGTTCCGGTGGGAAAAAAAGTAACCGAATCGGTGGTCAGGTTCATTGGCTCCCAGGAACTACGTTCTATTTCCTCCCGAATACCCGTAGGGCCATCGGTATAACACAATTCAGGTATGCCCAGACGTTCAACACCTCCGGAAACAAAGGTTCCGCTACCATGTACCATATGAACTTTCTCTTCAAGGGTAAGTAGCTGTAAAATGGAATCGATAACCGGTTCGAACTTCGGATCAAATCCGTATACCTGTTGCTCTTCCTGCATTAGATTAGGCTGCTGGCACGAACTGAGAATAAAGATCAGTAGAATGAAATAATAAATCACATGTAAATGTATTCCGGTGCGATTTGTTCTAATTCTTTTCATATATAAATAAACAACAAAAGTAAGGGTAAGCTCAATAAGTCTACCCTGAAATTAATACTGCACAGTAGTAAATTGTTTTCAAATTCCTTGGTGGTGTATTTATTTTTTAACAGCTGTTAAACGAAGCATCAGCACATCGTGTCCGGGTAATTCGACTTTTAATGGCTTTTGAGTTGTACCGGTATCTTTATGGGTCCAGATATTCCTGATGGTATATTCTTCATTTCTGAAATCGATTACCAATTTATTCAAATCATCTTTTACATACCAGTCTGTCCAATTAAAATCAACGGTTTTTGATTCTTTGTCCCTGTTGAGAAAACATACGGCCCAGTCACCATCAGATAGTGGTTTAAACCAGAGTTCGAGATCATCATAAGAATAATATTTAAATCCTTGAATTCCCAGAAGATCCTGGTTCACTGCAATAGCCTCTTTGTTCAATAGAATATTCCGTGTTTCATCCGACATATGTCTTATATCATTACCCGCAATCAGAGGTGAAGCCAGCATACACCACATGCTGAAATGTGCCCTGTCCTCATTAACGCTCATACCATTTCCGATTTCCATCATATCGGCATCGTTCCAATGATCGGGTCCCGCATATTTACGCAAACCATCCTGCTGATCGAGAATCTGTTCTACGCCCCATTGCTTCCAGGTACCATGGTCGATAATACAATCGAAGCAGGGGTAAATATCTCCTGTTGTGCGCCAAAGATGTCCAATGTCAGCACCCCATTCCCAGGGTTTGTCGTTTCCCCATTCGCACAGACTAAATACAAGAGGGCGCCCGGCTTTGTAAAGAGCATCGCGCATAGTAAGGTAAGCTCCCTCGGCTTTTAATCCTTCGGTATTGCACCAGTCGTACTTAAGATAATCAATGCCCCATGAAGCATAAGTAAGCGCATCCTGGTACTCATAACCACGGCTTCCCATATGGCCGGCGCATGTTTTCCAGCCGGCATCGGAATAGATACCCAGTTTCAAACCTTTTGAATGCACATAATCGGCAAGCGCTTTCATTCCCGAAGGAAAAAGTTCAGGATTAGGTTGGATAAAACCCAGACTGTCTCGTTCTCCATGCCAGCAATCATCGATGTTGATATAAATATATCCGGCTTCTTTCATTCCATTGCTCACCATGGCATCAGCAACCTCACGAATTATTTTTTCATTGACATTACAGCCAAAATGGTTCCAACTGTTCCAACCCATAGGTGGAGTTGGTGCCATTCCCTCAAATTTTTGCCCAAAACCAGAAAGGGATATAAACAGAAAGCAAACGATACTAAGATTCTTCATAACTTCAGTTTACAATAGAGTTAATAATTTATTTCAGGAAAATAGTGATTTTTCAAGTTCTCTAAGCAGTTAGGTTTGTTAATTTACAAAAAAATGAGATATCGGGAAATACCCATTCATTTGTCTGGCTTTTTAATCACTTTATTTACTTTAATTCAATTAGTCCATAAAGTTTTATTATACCTCAACTCCGATAAATTTTCTGAGAATTAAGCCAACTCCAAAACTTAATAAGGCCACACCCATACTCAGGGAAACCATCTCAGTAAATCGTCTCGAAAATTTCTCTTCCTTTACTACCGAATAGTAATAATTGAATGCAGCTATAATCAGAATGGCAGATGCAAGAGTAAGAGCTAAAGAAATGTAAATGTTATGAAGCAGCAGATAGGGAAGAATAAGGATGATTACTGTGAAAATATATGCGATGCCCGTATATACCGATGCCTTGACGGCATGTTTCCCGGTATCTTCCGATTTGGTCGACAGGTATTCCGATGCAGCCATTGAAAATGCTGCCGCTATTCCGGTAATAGAACCTGTAAGCGCAATAAGTCCCGGGTTTTGCAGGGCAAATGTCAGACCCGCCAGGGCGCCGGTAAGTTCCACAAGAGCATCATTTAAACCAAGTACCACAGAACCCATATAGTTCAGTTTATCCTCATTGATCATATCGATGAGCTCTCTCTCGTGTTTTTCTTCATCGGCAATAATGGAAGGTATTTCAGGGATATGCGATAGCTTTGAATAGAGTACCTGATCATCGGCCTCATTTTTTTCCATGAGTTTGATTCCAAACGTAGGGCCAAGGATTAGCGAAATCAGTCTGTATTTAAAAACTTCCCGGCGGTTAGCTGAAACTTCTTTCCCCGTTAATTCCCTGTATTTGTTATAATGGCTCAACTCTTCTTCAGCAATACGATTCAATACTTGCTGATTGTGTTCATCTTTTTGCTGTTTTGCCATCTTCCGGTAAACCAGGCTTCCTGTAATTTCCTGTTTCTGGAATTGTAATAATAATTTCAGTTGTTCTGGAGTATGTTCCATTATTGTATTTTTGAAAGGTTTATATGATAATTTTAGGTAATTAAATATAAATAATCCGAACGAGGAATAGAAAATTAATATGGGTATTTCAAAGAAAAATTTCGAATCAGCTGTATGAAGACAGAGAATAATATTAATCCGGAATTTAAAAGATTTACCATACTAAGCCGGGAGAAAGGCATTCGGCATTTTATTTCGACGCGGCGAGGAGGTGTAAGATTCGAAAATTATGCATTGTTAAATTTAAGCAGGAAAGTGGACGATGATCCTGAAAATGTTACGGAAAACAGAAGACGGCTTGCAAGATACCTGGAAATAAGTCCGGATCATCTCATCATCCCAGATCAGTGCCATACGGATAGAGTTCAGATTTTGACCGATACATGGAAAGACACCGATTTAAGTAAAACAGATGCACTGATCACCAACAAGCGGGGTATTTGTCTGTGTATATTGGTAGCCGATTGTGTCCCGATACTGCTTTATGATCCCGCCAACCAGGTTATTGCATCGGTTCATTCCGGATGGAGGGGAACGGTAAGCCTTATTGTATCCCGTACCCTGGAACAAATGATAAAAATTTTCGGAACAAAGCCGGGAGATGTGATGGCAGGAATTGGCCCGGCCATCTCTCAGATGAAATTTGAGGTGGGCATGGAGGTGGCTGAACGATTCGAATTCCTGTTCAGTGATTGTCCTGAAATTTTATGAAAAAATTCGAAAACTGGAAAAACCCATATCGACCTACAAACCGCTAACCGTAAGTTGTTACAACGTGCCGGATTATGCGAAGAGAAAATTGAAACAATCCATACTTGTACATTCGCAACTCCGGATTTATTTTTCTCCGCCCGTCGCGATGGTATCCACTGCGGGAGGTTTGGTGCCGGAATTATGATGATCTGAGGTACGATCTGTTGAGAAAAACCGTCAGTTCATTGATATTATCTGCCGGTTTCACTGGTTTTCATTAGTTTTGACTGCATTTCTATTGATATGAATAACAAAGGATTTTCAAGTAACATAAGAAGAGGATATTTTGAATACCTGGCCTATGGTATTGTACTGATCATTCTTATAGTTCTCCCTCTTATTTTCTGGGATTACAGCGATATAGCCCAGCGACGCCGTATTATTGGCGGATGGATACGGATATTTCCTTTTCTCCTGATATTCCTGGTTCACAATTTCTGGTTACTGCCCCGTTTATTACTTAAAAAAAAGCTGGTACTTTATCTGTTGGGTACATTAATTTTAATTCTGCTGGTTAACTACCTGTTTATTTATAATGACTATCTGCACGACGCGCTATATAATTTCAGTCGTCCGCATGGACCTGAGGGGCCGGGTTTGCCTGATATTATGGAGAAAGCCCATGGCAAAGGACATGGTGGTGGTGAAAGAGGAGGGCACATGCCAGGAAGAGGTCAGGGCTATTGGCATTGGCGCAATCCGGCTTACCTGATATTTACCTATAATGTTATTATTTCTATGCTGATGGTTGGATTCAATACGGCCATTAAACTCACATCGGAGTGGTTCCGGAATGAGCAGCAACGGAAGGAACTTGAAAAGGAAACCCTGAAGAATCAACTTACAGCCCTGCAACAACAGGTCAGCCCGCATTTCTTTATGAATACCCTGAATAATATTCATGCCCTGATAGATTCCAGTAAGGAAGATGCTAAGGAAGCCATTCTCCGGCTATCGAAAATGATGCGTTACCTGCTTTACGATTCCGGTCAGGGGAAGACCAGCCTCAGCAGGGAAATTGAATTCCTGAAAAGCTATCTCGACCTTATGCGGCTTCGTCTGCAAAAATCGGTGGAGCTGAAAGTTATTTTTCCTGTATCGGTTCCTGAAAAGGAAGTTTATCCTTTTTTGTTTATTGCTTTTATAGAGAATGCCTTCAAACATGGTATACGGCCAAGAGGGAAATCCTTTATTCATATCCTTCTCGAACTCACCGATGGCAATTTACATTTTAACATACGCAATTCCAGGGCCGATGAGAGTACTTCAGTAAAAGAAGCGGGAGGCATTGGGATTGAAAATACCCGCAAACAGCTCGACCTGCTATACGGATCGGAGTATAATCTGAAGATTTTTGATCGTGAGGAGGATTTTGAAATCGATTTAATTCTACCCATAGAATGAAAATACAGTGCATAACTATCGACGATGAACCCCTTGCCCTGAAGCAGATGGGCGATTTCATCAGGCAAACTCCCTTCCTGGAGCTGGTGGCCGAATGTCCCGGAGCTTTCGACGCTATGGATGTGCTCTCGAAAAAGAAAGTTGACCTGATGTTTGTCGATATCAATATGCCCGGCCTGAGCGGAATGGATTTTATTAAATCGCTGGATCGACGGCCCGAAGTAATTTTTACAACCGCCTACAGCGAATTTGCCATCGAGGGGTTTAAGGTCGATGCCCTCGATTATTTACTCAAACCCATAGGTTACAGCGATTTTTTAAAAGCGGCCAGCAAGGCACTCAGTTATTTTGAAACGCTGGCAAAAGCATCCAATACCGGGGAGAAAGACGACGAATGCCTGTTTGTTAAATCGGAGTATAAACTGGTGCGCATTTGGCTGGCCGATATCAAATACATTGAAGGCATGCGCGAATATGTCCGTATTCATACCACCACCGACAAACCCGTCATGTCGCTGATGAGTATGAAATCGCTGGAAGAAAAACTACCTGCAGAAAGTTTTATGCGGGTACACCGTTCGTTTATTGTGAACCTGAAACAGATTACTACCATCGAACGCAGCCGGATCATCTTTGATAAAGAAGTTTATATACCGGTAGGCGATCAGTACAAAGAGAAATTCCAGGAATATATCGACAGGCATTTTTTGTAGGGAGAACCACCCTGACAGGGTACTCAAACCCTGTCAGGGTTTTAGATCATGGACAGGATACAGCAATACTCCCCGTAGTAAACTCACCGCCCAGCTCAATAGCAAAGTTTGAATCTAGCGTAATATCCCTCCCGGCCTGGAAAGTAATATGTCGATTTTGTTTTTATTAGTCCTCGCCGGACGGGCCCAACTTTTTCAGTGATGAAAAAGAACCAAACCTGCCTACCGGCAGGAAATCGAGGCGAAATTAAATCGCACTTACTAAACCCATAGAAGAGAGAAATACCCTCTATTGACCTTAGAGACACAGAATCAAGCCGGGCCACCGCGATTTCGCCGGGCCGGCGCTCATATTTTAATTAATTATGGTATGAAGTTACTCTTTCCTGTATGGTATAAGCCCCAGGGGGGCGGAAGATTTGTCAGGGGCTGCCTAAAAAGTGTACTTATGGTCATCCTGAACTTGTTTCAGGATCTATAACCAATTGATAATAGGATTCTGAAATAAATTCAGAATGACGAATTGATTGGAATATTTACTGATAAACATTTTTTGTAGGGAGAACCACCCTGACAGGGTACTCAAACCCTGTCAGGGTAAATAGATTATGGGAGTATATCAACAGGCATTTTCTCTCTTTCTGCTGATAAAATTCCCCGGTTGGTTGATTCTTTTTTTTATTCCTCTCAGTTGGTTCTAATTTCACCTAAACATAAATGAAAAGTAAAAATTAAAAACAAGCGCGTATGAAAACAATAGCAAAATCGGGAATGATACTGGCACTGATAACCACGGTGGCAGTTTTTACGTCAGAAGCACAGCCGGGTCCCGGCAGGGGTCCTTATGGAGGAGGTCCGGGTCACGGACGGGGATTCGGCCCCGATTCCTGTCACATGCAGCTGATGGTTGAGGATCTGTCTGATGCGCTCTCACTAAGTGATAAGCAGAAGGCCGATATTTTGGACCTCCACTATGTCCATATTCAGGAGATGAAATCGATTTCTGAGCAATACCGGAATGATTGTGTGGGTGAACGCAATGCACGAATCGCTTCGCGTGAAAAGATGGATGTTGCCGTAAAAAAGATCCTTACTGCCGACCAACTGACGAAGTATGATGAGTTTATGGCCGAACGACGAGGGCCTCATGGGCAGTATCATCGACACTGGAATTAGGTATCAGCTGGTTTTGATGGATTAGGGCTATTAAGGCTGCCGGTAGAAGGGCAGCCTTTTTTTATTTGTTTGAACTTACTATTTGCAGAGTTGAAAGCTATTCATAAATTGCATATTTATTATCTGCCATGAGTAAATCCGATAAGGTCAACCTAATCAGGGAAGCCTACAATAAGGCTGCTGCCAAATACGGGGAGTCGTTCTTTTATGAGCTGTATTCTAAGCCGCTGGATGTTAAACTACTCGATCTTTTCTGTGAACGGGTCAACCCGGAGATGCCGGTTTGTGAAATAGGGTGTGGTCCAGGCGAAGTTGCTACCTACTTAAAATACAAGGGACTAAACCTTATAGGGATCGATATTTCGGAGGAAATGATACGTATAGCGAAAGAGCTGAATCCGAATATCGATTACCGGATGGGGGATGTTTTCCATTTGGATTTCCCCGACAGCTATTTTTCCGGGGTAATTGCTCCCTTTCTCTTTGTAAATTATGAGCCCGACGAAATAAAAAAGGCTTTTAACGAAATACAACGGGTGCTTAAAAAAGAGGGTATATTCTATCTTTCTTTTCATGCCGGCACGGAGCGCATACTAAATCCCGATTTTCTGGTTGAGAACAATCCGCTGGAGTTTAATTTTCTGGATGTTGAGGAAATCATAAAATTAATTGCGGAATGTGGCTTTGAGCTCATCGAATGGGTGTTGCGCTCACCCTATAAAGAGGGAGAATATGCCAGTAAGAGAGCCTATATTTTTGCACGCAATATAAAATGAGCTTTATAAAATACTTAAGAAGTCCATATCCTATTGCAAGCAACAAGTGGAAGATCATTGCTTCGGTGAGTCTGTTTGTTTCCCTTTTTATTCTGCTTTTCCAGCCTTTTGGATTACAGTATATGGGAAGTCGCTACAGAACCCTGATTTTAATAGGCTATGGAGCTGTTACCTTTATAATAATGGTAGTTAATCTTATATTTATTGAAGCCGTATTCAGGAGGACTTTTTCAGAAAAAAAATGGACAATAGGCAAACAGATAGTCTGGCTGATGTGGATGCTGTTCAGCATCGGACTGGGGAATTACATCTATTCGGTGATGGTTATTCCGGCCATTCATAAAAGTTTTCAAAGTTTATTGATATTTCAGGGATTTACCCTGGCCATCGGTATTTTTCCCGTGACCCTTATTACTGTAATTACTCATACGGTCCTTCTGAAAATAAATTTGCAATCGGCATTAAAACTGAAGGAAAACATATACCCGGAGAGTAAAGCAAAAGATCAGGGTGAGCGAGCGTTAGAACTTACCAATGAGAATGGAAAAGACAGGTTGAAAGTGTTTCTCGATTCGCTGGTTTTTATTGAATCAACCGGTAACTACATTACTATTTATTGGTCTGAAAACGATAAACAGGAGAAAAAGCTTCTTCGTAATACCCTGAAGGATATCGGGGAACAGGTTTCTGCCTTTCCTAATATTTTCCGTTGTCACCGGGCCTATCTGGTCAATCTGCATAAAATAGAGGATGTGAAAGGGAATGCCCAGGGATACCAGCTGCGGGTTTCCGGCAGCGATTCTATTATACCTGTTTCAAGAAATTATATCCCATCGTTCAACCAGGCGTTGGGTAAAAACGCTTGATTTCTCGGAATTTTTCCTCTTTTCTTGTCATCTGTCACATTTCTTTGCATTCTGTCCCGGTTATTTGGATTCTCCATTGAGGCAACGTAACCTTGTTTCATAATAATTTGTCGAACTAAAAATAAAATCATTATGAAAAAGTATTGGATTCTTTTTGTAGCCCTGTTTCTTCTTATTGTTGGACTTGTATTGCAGTTTACCATTGGTGGTATGTTCTCCTATGGCGATAGCGCATTCGGTTTTTTTGCTGCCGGACAGTTTTCTGCCGGAGTTTTCTCGATAGGTACTTTCTCTGTTGGTATCTTTTCTGTTGGCATTTTTTCCGTAGGCATTTTTTCAACCGGCATTTTTAATATTGCCCTGTATGCGGTGGGCTTATTTATGCTGGCCTGGAAAAAAAGCAGACTGAAGATTGAAAACGTTGCATAGGGAGTAATGTTATTCCTTTGATATAGGTAAGAGATCACTTCTTCGTTAATTTCTGATTAAAGCAGGAGTGATTTCAATACTTAATTTCTAATAAATTGACGTGAAATGTGTTAAAACAAGAAAAAAATTAAACCATATATTTCGTGAAAACTTTGTGATTTTGTGACTTGGTGGCAATTTTTACATAATATTTTTGCCACGAAGACTCCAAGACTCCAAGACTCCAAGGATACACAAATACTTATGTATAATCTTTTATTTCTTATTTCAGACTCCCATTAAATTATTATCTTGAACAGGATTTGAAAACCTGTTCATCTATGGTTACACAATACAAACTGGGTAAACTTACCGGGCCTTCCGCCGTTTTTTCAGGGTATATGCTACTTATTTTCGGAGCCATAACCACCTATTTCTCCTTTATGGCCATTCCCCTGATCCTTCTGGGCGGCATTATGGCCTTTTCTTATTCGGAGGTTTTTATTAACCGGGAGGAGAAACAATACAAATTCCAGGTAAAGCTGTTTGGATTGATCCCGGTAGGTGCGTATAAAAAATTTCAACCGAGCGATGAGATTCGCGTAAAACATGTGAAAGGAAAATACTATACCTACAGCCGGAGCAACCGCGAGAGCTCTGTGGCTGTTGACGATTGCCGTGTGTACCTGATCGGGGCCGGAACAAATAAGAAAATAATGCTAGGGAAATTCCACTCCGAAAAAGAGGCCAAAGAGCAGGTTAACTTTGTAACAGAGATTATACTGTCGGTAGAAAGGGAGAATGGAGGAGTATGAGAATAGAAGAATGGATAAATGCATGATTGGTTAATTGGAAAATTGGAAGAAGGAAAAAAATCTCTGTCACTGGAAGATATATCTTATATCTGATATCTCAATTCTTAACTAGCGCAACCGGTTCAGAATGTGGGAGGGGATTCAGAGCCTTTTCAGTTGGCTTTGTTTAGGGCATTTTTAATATTCGCCTGCACCCGTCCTACAATTTCATCTATGTTTTGGTTGCTGGGCTCCACCGGATCAAGTACGGTATACGAAATTCTCTGACCGAATTTCAAAGGGAAAAGACCTTTCTCCATTAGCTGGCTGTGGCCGTCAATTACAAAGGGCACTATCACTGCCGAAGGGGCCGCACGAAGCAGGGTATTGATGCCGGCAGTCATAAATTCTTTTACCCGTCCTGTTTTGCTGCGCGTACCTTCAGGAAAGATACAGGCAGCAT
>CAZQCO010000071.1:0-19330 GCA_964592225.1 uncultured Bacteroidales bacterium | reverse complement strand
GTGAGAGTCTGCCTGCGCTGCGGCTTCTGCAGGCAGGCTCTCACTCTGTTTTGAGTCGGGGTGAGAAGACTCGAACTTCCGACCTCCACGTCCCGAACGTGGCGCGCTAGCCAACTGTGCTACACCCCGCAAATGTGAGCACAAAAATAAGGATTAAATACTATTTAGAAAATAGCTATAAATCTTTTACTACACTCTGCTCAAAATTTTACTGCCTGAGTAATTTAAAAGCGTGATTCCATTTGTTATTTTTCGATCCCGGTATACACCATAAAAAACATAAAGGTTCAATGGCCCGTGCCGCCTCAACACTTCCCATATCCTCAATATCAAAACCAAGTTCATTGAGTATTCCTTTCACTTCTTTTTTAGCTTCAGCGTCATTCCCGCAGATAAACATTGTTGGTTTCACTCCTTCAAAATCGGGATCAACCTTATAGTAAGCTCTTATACAACTTAAAGCCTTCACAAAACGAATGTGAGGAAACTCAGCCTGCAATTGTTCCATCAAAGAAGTATTTGAATCGGTAGTAAATTGAAGACCTCCCGGAACCTATCAATATCGGGTAACCATATTTTTCAAATCCAAGTGCCAGTGCCTGACCTAAACTTCATGAGCCCATAATGCCAATTTTGTTCATCGATGTAAATTTTAATTCGTACTAAAAAGTAACCAATGCATTTATAATTAGTTTATAATAAAACCCATTCTATTACTATCTTAGCATGAGAAAACCAATAAACCGTTTACAGAAATAAAATCAAATTAGCATGCAAAAATTGATTGTTACTGCCGACGATTTTGGTGCACATCCTTATATCGATCGTGGAATTCGGGAAGCAGTACTTGCAGGATGTGTAAATACAGTTAGTGCGCTTATGACGTTCAAAAATTCCGGAGAAAAATTGATTCAACTTGCAACGGAAGTTAAGAACAGAAATCTCAATGTATATTTCGGAGTACACCTGAGTTTAACTGCCGGATCACCAGTACTGGGCGATGCAGTGCCCTCTCTAACTGAAAGTGATGGCAAGTTTTATGCAGTGAATGCTTACGATTATGATAGTACCGATCCGTTTGAAATCTATAAAGAAGCTCACGCTCAAATCAAACTTTTTACCCAGACAGGACTAAGACTTGATCATCTTAGTTGTCATCATGGCATCATGCAGCTATTCCCGGAATATCTCAAGATCTACCTGCTGCTTGCTGCCGAGTTTAAAGTGCCGATACGTAATCCGGTTCTTATTAGCAGAGAAAAAATTAAAGGATATAAATTATCGGCTATGAAACGAGAAGGCTTGTTCAGAGGACTGGAATGTATAATAAATAAAGGTTTCTGTCAGGTATTGATTAATACAGGTACACTTTCATCCGAAGGTATTAAGCATAAAATGCAGGTGTTTAAAGGTGGCCGAGTGAAATGCCCTGATCATTTTATTGATACTTTTTATAAAAACGGGGACAAAAAGCACCTGGAAAAAATACTACGCTATCTTCCTAAGGGAAAAAAATCCGAACTGGTTGTTCATCTTGGCAGTGGAAATTTTAATCCTTCTTTGGAGGAACAAAGAAAATATAACGGTATAAATTTTGATTATTTTGAAGGACGAAAAAGTGAATTACAAACCATCATGCATGATCTCAATCTGGAGAATCGAATTGCAAATGATACCGGACTGGAATGGGGAAGTTTTCATGATTAAAAATGAGCAAGATGTAGTTTACTACCTGACATTTTGACTTCGCCTAAATACTACACAATCAAAATGACATTAATTTATGTCATATCTGTTTGAATTAGTATGCAATTTTTTCATTATTAGCGTATTGGCATATTACTTGTTCCTGTTTTCAAAAGCAATTTTTAAGTCTAACAATTTAAATATGGAGGGTAAAGCCATGACACTAATTAAAAGATCAAACAGTAATAATCCATCGATCCCTTCATTAATTGATAGTCTTTTTTCAAGGGATTGGATGGATTGGTCAACTTCAAATTACTCTAGCACGAATACTACATTACCGGCAATAAATGTTAAAGAATCTGATGATGAATATGAACTGGAGGTTGCCGCTCCGGGTATGAAAAAGGATGATTTTAAAATAAATCTTGATAACAATCAACTGACTATTTCATCGGAGCTTAAAAAAGAGTCTGAAAGTAAAGAAGAACTGAACTATACTCGCAAAGAATTCAGTTATCAATCTTTTCAACGTACGTTCACACTGCCAGAACACATTGTTGACAGAGATAAAATCTCAGCAAAATATGCTGATGGGATTCTTTATATTAAGTTGCCGAAGAAAGAAGAGGTTAAACCCAAACCGGCAAGAGAAATAAAAATTTCATAATATTTATTAGAACTTAAAAATGAGGTTGTATCCAAAAATTAACAATGATAACATACAACCTCATTTTATTTTAAACATTATATACTCATTTGCCGGAATTGTTTGATATATTCATTGCCATTAAATTTGTTACTCTATTTTCGTGCTGATAAAAAAGATAAAAGTAGTTGCCCGGTTATTCGGAAGATCCTTCTCATGCCACCTTAGCTCAGTTGGTCAGAGCGGTTGTTTCGTAAACAACAGGTCGCGGGTTCAAATCCCGCAGGTGGCTCTTCTCTATTTCTCTGTTTTATCTGAATATTTGTGTTTGAATTCTGAGGGAGTCATTCCAAAATAGTTTTTAAAACATTTACTGAAATACTTAATATCGTTAAATCCTGACAGCAGGAAAGAGTTCTTTTTTTGTGAAAATTGTTGGTGGTCAATTTGACCGGTATTTGCACTCAACAATCGAATATAAGCGAAATTCTATGCAGCCGGGCGACGACCTGATAACCTACCAGATTATCGATTTCGAAGGTGGCACGAGTACTGCCAACATAGTAATCAGATTTATAAATTAGCTTCTTCCCCCTATAATTATTCAAGTATTGTTCAGACAATTTAATATGCATTATTCAGATAAAATTTTTTTATTAATTTAGTTAGTAATGCACTCAAATTCCTGTTCTGAATTCTAGCTGCATTTCAGATGAGTTTTTAATTTGATCCTCACATATCCTAAGTAAAATGAAAAAAACTTCAGCTTCCACATGGTTCCGGTTTATTATCATTATGGCTGTAATTCTTCCTACAGCATGCAATAAAACCGAACCTTTTAAGAATCCAAAATTACCTGTTGAAAAACGCGTCGATGATCTGATCTCACGAATGACCCTTGAGGAAAAAATTTCCCAGTTACTGGATTATGCTGTTGCTATTCCCCGGTTAGGAATACCAGAATATAACTGGTGGAACGAGGGTCTTCATGGTGTGGCCCGTGCAGGAACAGCTACGGTCTTTCCCCAGGCTATCGGTTTGGCCGCCGCATTCAACGACAGTTTGATGTACGAAGTAGCTTCAGCTATTTCCGATGAATTCCGGGCTAAGTATAACGATTTTATTAAAAAAGATGAACGTGACCGCTATAAAGGACTTACCGTTTGGTCACCTAATATCAATATTTTTCGTGATCCCCGTTGGGGCCGGGGTCAGGAAACCTATGGTGAAGATCCCTTCCTTACATCCCGTATAGGTGTTGCATTTGTCAAGGGTATGCAGGGTGACCATCCCAACTATTTTAAAACTATCGCCACACCAAAACACTATGTCGTGCATAGCGGTCCCGAACCTGTACGTCATGAATTTGATATCGATGTTGATCAAAGAGATTTTATAGATACTTATTTACCGGCTTTTGAAGCTTGTGTGAAAGAGGGTAATGCACAATCGGTTATGAGCGCCTACAATCGGTTTCGCGGCGAATCCTGTACAGGCAGTCCTTATCTACTCACTCATATACTCCGAGAAAAGTGGAGCTTCAATGGATATGTGGTTTCCGATTGCGGTGCCGTTTATGATATCTTTTTTAATCACAAAATAGCTACTTCCGAAGCTGAAGCAGCAGCCATAGCATTAAAATCAGGATGTGATCTGAATTGTGGCCGAACCTATAATCATCTTAAAGAAGCTATTGAAAAAGGATACTGTACCGAGTCAGATATTGATATCGCCCTGAAACGACTATTTAAAGCGCGTATACAATTAGGTATGTTCGATCCGGAAGAAATAGTCCCCTATAACAAGATCCCTTTTGAAGTAAACGATTGTCCGGCACACCGTCAGCTTTCAATCGATGCAGCCCGGGAATCCATGGTACTGCTAAAAAATACAAATAGTACCCTCCCTCTTTCCGGTGATCTTGACGTAATTGCGGTGATCGGACCGAATGCCGATGAACCTTCCACAATGTATGGTAATTATAACGGTTACCCCTCAAAGTATGTGACTCCTCTACAGGGAATAAGGAAAAAAGTATCTCCTCAAACCAAAGTGCTCTATACAAAAGGTTGTTCGTATCATGCCGATTATATAGAAAAAGAAATCATACACTGGCAATACCTGAGTTCGGAAGGAAAACCCGGATTAACGGGTGAGTATTTTAATAACCCCTATCTGGAGGGAACTCCCTACTTAGTTCGCGCCGATTCTGTGGTTAATTTTGGATGGTTTAACCGATCTCCAGCTCATGGCATGTCTCAGGAAGATTTTTCAATTCGCTGGCACGGAAACCTCCTGGCTCCAAAAACAGGGAAATACACTATTTATATCACTGGTGACGATGGCTTCCGTTTGTATATCGATGATAAAATGCTGATCGATTCATGGGAGGATGGATGGAAAAAACTCAGTGTATCACTCAATTTCAAAGAGGGCAGCACTCATAGTATTGAAATTGATTATTATCAACATGCATGGTACGGACAAATCACTCTTGAATGGGGATTACCACAAGAGAACATCGAGCAACAGGCATTAGATGCTGCAAGCCAAAGTGATGCAGTAGTATTTGTTGGCGGACTCTCTCCGGAACTTGAAGGTGAAGAAATGTATGTCGATCTTTCAGGTTTTAACAGGGGTGACAGGGTATCCATCGATCTGCCAGAGATTCAAATACAATTGCTGAAAAAACTTCATGCCCTGGGAAAACCCATTATTCTTGTGCTGATGAATGGCAGCGCCCTTTCTGTTAACTGGGCCGATGAAAACCTGCCCGCCATTCTCGAAGCATGGTACCCCGGGCAGGAAGGCGGCACTGCCATTGCCGATGTACTGTTTGGAGATTATAATCCGGCAGGTCGGTTACCGGTGACTTTTTATAAATCGGTTGATCAACTCCCTCCTTTTGAAAACTATGACATGAAAGGACGTACCTATCGCTATTTCAAGGGTGAGCCACTTTATGCATTTGGCTATGGACTGAGTTATTCAAAATTCAGTTACAGCAACCTGAAGGTACCCAAAACGCTTTCAACTAAGGACAACGTAACAATCGAAGTGGAAGTTGAAAACACAGGGGCTTTTGCGGGTGATGAGGTAGTACAACTTTATATTAAACATCAGGTTACGGATATTCCGGTTCCTGTTCATGCCCTGCAGGGATTTCGAAGAATTCACCTCGAAAAAGGTGAAAAGAAAACCGTGAGTTTTACTCTTTCGCCAAAACAACTTTCAGTTATTAATAACAATAATGAACGCATCGTAGTTCCTGAAAAGTTGGAACTGTTTATTGGAGGACAACAACCCCGTATAGAGTTTATTGAGCAGGGGAATATACTTATGTCGACTATCCAATTGGAAGGAGATCCAAATATCATAGATAAACTGGATAAATAGGAATTTTTACCTTCTTTTAATATCTTTTCTTACACTGCTATGTCAACATCAGACATTATTTCTTAGGTTAGCAGGAAAGAAATGTAGGTATGGTTATTTCCCTTATCGATCAGATAATCATTCTGGCTTACCTGGCTATTAGTATTGGTATTGGTATTTACATGTCGCGCAGAGCCAGCCGGAGCACAGGTGACTTTTTCCTTAGTGGCCGGAATCTGCCCTGGTATATAGCAGGTACCAGTATGGTTGCAACCACTTTTGCTGCCGACACTCCATTGGCAGTCACCGAACTTGTTGCTAAAAATGGAATCGCCGGCAACTGGCTCTGGTGGAACATGCTTTTTGGAGGTATGCTGACTGTTTTCTTCTTTGCGCGCTTATGGCGGCGTGCCGACATTCTTACCGATGCTGAATTTGTGGCTATCCGTTATTCGGGATACGAAGCCAGGTTTCTAAGGGGATTCAGGGCACTGTATATTGGTATTGGAATGAATGCCATTGTAATGGCATGGGTTAACCTGGCAATGGTTAAAATTCTTCGGGTAATGTTTCCCGATCTTACACTTTTTGGTATTGAAGAAACAAAAATTTTTGGCATTTCTTTTACTTCTCATGAACTGGTAGTCGGCCTGATGATGATATTTGTTGCAGTATATTCGGCCCTGTCAGGTCTTTGGGGAATTTCACTCACTGACAGTTTCCAGTTTATAATGGCAATGGGAGGTAGTATAACATTGGCAGTGTTTGCAGTAAAGCATGTGGGAGGTATTTCCAATCTGAAATCACAACTTGCACATGTCGACTGGATATTTGACTTTTTCCCTGAAGTAAATAGAAATAATGGTTCTCCTTCCGGCTCTATGGGTTTGCTGAAGATGAGTATAACCGGTTTTATAGCTTACCTGGGAGTTCAATGGTGGGCCAGCTGGTATCCGGGAGCTGAACCCGGTGGAGGTGGCTATGTAGCCCAGCGAATGATGTCAGCAAAGGATGAAAAACACTCCCTTCTGGCGACATTATGGTTTCAGATTGCACATTATGCACTCCGACCCTGGCCCTGGGTTATAGTTGCTTTGGTTGCCCTCGTATTGTACCCTGATGCTCCGGATAAAGGTGAAACTTATGTGATGGCCATCCGCGATCTGCTCCCCTCAGGTTTAATGGGATTGATGCTGGCAGCCTTCCTGGCCGCCTATATGTCGACCATTGCTTCCCATACCGTGTGGGGAACTTCATACATCATCAACGACTTCATCCGTCCCTTGTACAAAGCACGGATAAATGATAAAGGTTATGTGACTATTTCGAGAATTGCAACTTTTGTTCTGATCATCTTTTCATTCTTTATTACATCGCAACTGCAGGAAATAAGCGAAGCATGGAAATTTATCCTGGCCTGCAGCGGAGGAATAGGCTTAGTGCTGATACTGCGCTGGTTTTGGTGGCGCATTAATGCCTGGTCGGAAATTGCTGCCATGTTGGCTCCCTTTGCAGTTTATCCAATCCTGTACTATCGGTTTAAAATGAGTTATGAAAGTTCATTACTGATCATAGTAGCCTGGTCAACATTGGTATGGATAATAGTCACTTTTTTAACCCGTCCGGTGGAAGATAAGAAATTGAAAGAATTTTACACACACATTCATCCCGGCGGCAAGGGATGGAAAAGAATTGCTGCTGAATTACCCAATGTGAAAGGTGATTCCGGATATTTACGACTCATTGTGAATTACATTTGCGGATGTGTTCTTGTAATGCTTTGCCTGTTTGGCTTTGGTAAAATTATATTTCATGAATTTTTTGAGGGTGTAATCTATCTCCTCATAGCGTTGGTAGCCGGAGTAGTTATTTATAGTAATCTTTCACGGACAGGATGGAAGAAAACTTTAAAATAAATATAATTTAATATTCAGGTAGTTTTAGGTTAGATACATATTAAAAGAATCTCAGCAATTTATTAGTTACTTAATAGGTACATATTATTTCCAAGCTATTCGTGGAGATTATTAAGAAAATGCTTAACTTACTTTACTCAGCATTTTTTTATAGGGAAATCAACTCCTAATTGATGTCATGTATTATATCAATTGCAAAGTGATATTTCACATTAAAAAATTTCACAATCATACTCTGCTAAAGAAGCTGGTTTCAATTTCTTCCTTCAAAAGAATTATATGCATTGTTTCATTCTCACTTATTGTGTTAACTGGCTTATATTCTCAAAATTCAAGCCTGCGTTTTATGAATTTATCAGTAACCGATGGCCTTTCACAAAGCTGGATAAGATATATTTATCAGGATAGCTATGGATTTATGTGGTTTGGTACCGGGGGTAATGGACTGAATAAATATGACGGATATAAATTTACCGTATATAAAAACAATCCGAGAATTAAAAATAGCCTGTCAAACAATTCAATCACTGCAATTTTTGAAGATCATAACAGAAATTTATGGATTGGTACACAGATTGGACTCAATCTCTACGATAGAGATAATGATTGCTTTATTGTGTTTCCCACCATTGAACCTATATTCATTACAGGGTTCTACGAAACTTCAGATGGAAAACTATTTGTAGTATCGGTAAATAATATCTATGAGATAGATCCTACTGATTATTCTGCAATCCCTTTTTGTACGGAAGCAGGCGGATGTCTTCAAGATATATTTGTCGATGCAATTATAGAAGATCTTCATGGTAATTTATGGCTTGGGAGCACAAATGGCCTTTATTTACTGGATACTCTGAATAAAACTTTTACAATATTCAGACATGATGATCATGACCCCACAAGTATTAGTGACAATCAACTGGAAAGCATCACCAAAGACAGTAAGGGGCGATTATGGATAGGAACTGTAAACAACGGATTATGTTTAATGAAATACAGAAATGATCAATTCGCTGATCCTTACTTCATCAACTTTGTACACAATCCTCAAAATGCGAATAGTATTAATAGCGGAAGAATTCGAGATGTTCTGGATGATGGTGAAGGAAGCTTATGGATTGGAACTGAAAATGGCGGATTGGATATTCTGGATTTATCGAGCTGTGAAAAAAGCAAACCCATCTTTATTCATCATCAAAACAATGAGGATGATGAAACAAGCCTTTCAAACAACTCCATATACTCTCTGTTAAAAGATAAGCAGGGTACAATCTGGATTGGAACATACGGAGGAGGACTCAATTACTATAATGAATTGCTGTACAAGTTTGATCATTTTAAAATTCCCAACGGGAATAACATAATAAATGTCATCTATAAAGAGGATCATAATCTATGGATCGGTACGGAAGGAGGACTCTATTTTTATAATAATGTATCTGACCAGCCAGAATATTATAAACATTATCCAAATAACAATAACAGTATCGGAGCAGGCGCTATCTGGTCCATTTTTGAAGACAGTCGTAAGAATATATGGATTGGCACATGGGCCGGAGGACTGAATCTGTTTAACAGGGAAAAGAAAAATTTTACCCGCTTTCTTAATGATGCTGATAACCCAAACAGCATAGGAGGTAATAATATTTTTGGCATAATTGAAGATGAGGAAGGTTACCTATGGATTGCATGTATGAATGGAGGTTTGAACCGATACGATTACAGAACCAATATATTTAAAGCCTATCGTGCCGATTTTCAGGCAGAAAACAGTATTTCGGGCGACTGGGTCAGAACCTTGTTTATAAACAGTTATGGTGAATTTTGGATTTCCACTTCGGTAGGAGTTGATGTATTTGACAGAAAAACTGAAAGGTTTATCCATTTTACGCACGATGCAAATGATTCCACAAGTATTAGTTATAACGGTGCCATAGTATTTTTTGAAGACAGTAAACATAATTTCTGGCTGGGTACTGAGGGTGGATTAAATTCCTTTATAAGAGAAGATTCATCTTTTATCTTTTACCAGGAAGAAGATGGATTGCCTGACAATACAATTAAAGGTATTTGTGAAGATGAACATGGCAATCTCTGGTTAAGCACAAACAAAGGCATTTCAAAATTCAATGATGGAATTATGCGACCTGATAAACCGGTATTTCAGAATTATAGCGTGAGTGATGGATTACAGGGCGACGAGTTTAACCGGCGATCGTATTTTAAAGATACTGATGGATACATATATTTCGGGGGAACTAATGGTTATAATGTATTTCATCCCGATAGTATTAAAAATAATTCCTTTATCCCCCCTGTTCTTATTACTGATTTTCTCCTCTTCAATAAACCTGTAGTAATAAATGAGAAAGACTCGCCTCTAAAAAAACATATAAGTGTTGCAAAACAGATTACTCTATCACATAAGCAATCTGTTATCACGTTCGAGTTTGCTGCCCTTGATTATCTGGCACCCGAAAAAAATCAGTATAAATATCTAATGGAAGGATTTGATGAAGACTGGCATCACGTAGGCAATAAAAGAGAAGCAACCTATACTAATCTTGATCCGGGAAAATATATTTTCCGTGTGAAAGGTTCAAATAATGATGGTATCTGGAATGAGGAAGGAGTTTCGGTTAAAATAACTATTTTACCACCCTGGTGGCAAACCATTTTATTCAAAATATTAGTTATTTTACTTACCATAAGTCTCATTATTGGCTTTTATTATTACCGGTTAAACCAGCTTAACAGACAGAAGCACCGGCTTCAGGAAATGGTAGCGCAAAGAACACGTGAAATTGAGGATAAAAATACTATTCTAATCAAGCAAACCCATGAACTTAATGAGATTAATACTATTCTGGAAGAAAGACAACAACGTATCGAAGAACAAGCTGAAGAATTAAAAACCCAGGCTGAAGAATTGAGTAATAAAAATGAGAAACTGCTTACTCTGAATGCCACCAAAGATAAATTTTTCTCCATTATTGCGCATGATCTGAAAAATCCATTTTCCTCAATTTTAGGATTTTGCGAAGTCCTTACCATTCGATATGATAACTATGATGATACAAAACGTAAACATCTGATTGGAGTAATAGATCGTTCAGCCCAAAATGTATTCAGACTACTTGAAAACTTATTACAATGGTCGCGCTCACAAACGGGGAATATTACTTATACACCCGAAAAATTCAGCTTATATGATGTTGTTCAAAGTATCTATACACTGAGTGAGAATTCATTAATCGAAAAAGGAATTAAATTCACTCGTAAGATCCCAAAAGATTTGACAATCCATGCCGATAAGAATATGATTATCACAGTTATCAGAAACCTGGTGACAAATGCCATAAAATTTACTGAATTGGGTGAAATAACTATCATAGCCCAGGAAGATGACACCTATACGAAAGTAAGTGTGATCGATACGGGAATAGGAATACGCCCGGAAGTAATCGATAAGATTTTCGAAATCGATAAATCCAAATCAACCGAAGGTACCCGCGGAGAATCTGGAACAGGACTGGGGTTAATACTATGCAAAGAATTTGTTGAAAAAAATGGAGGCACAATTTCAGTCGAAAGTGAAGAGAATAAAGGTTCCAACTTTTCGTTTACCGTTCCAATCATTAGGAATTAAATGGCACTCTTACGGCAATAGTTTTCTCAGCTATGACAACCATCTTTGATTAAGCAATTTATAGAACAGAAATATTGTATTTCCCTTTTCATTCTTCATTTTTATCAGGACAATGGTGACTGATTCTATTATTGCTTTATATTGGTTTTCTTTTAGGTTTTCAAACCTGTTAAAGCAGAAATCGATCGAATTATGTTGTGGGAATACATCTGGCTCTTCACACAATAATTATAACAGGCCTGTTCCAATATTTTCTGAGAATATTTAATAACTTTAGTATACAAGAGAAAATCATTATTAAATTAATGTAAATCGTTTGTATCTGCTGTATTTATATTATGAATGCTTAAATTGAGGATGAAGCATAAAAAATATTTTACTTTATTCATTGGGTTATTGTTTTTTACAACCTTTCTTCCCGGCCAGAAACAGGACATTAAATTTGCACATCTTTCTGTTGATGATGGTCTCTCAAAGAGTTGGGTCAAGTGTATTATTCAGGATTATGAAGGTTTTATATGGTTTGGTACAGGCGGTAGTGGCATTGATAAATACAATGGTTATGAATTTGAAGTATATAAAAATAATCCTGCCAGTAAATATTCCTTAACAAATAATTGGATAAGCTGCATATACGAGGATAAAAAGCACAGGTTATGGGTTGGCACCCAGCATGGCTTATCCTTTTATGACAGAGACAATAACAGGTTTTCCAGATACCCTTACTTGCAGAATAATTATATTAATGGACTATATGAATCTGATGATGGGAAATTGTATGTAATTAGTGATGATATATATGAAATTCAGTTAAAAGAAAATAAAGTAATCCCGTTTTGTAAAAAAAATAATGATTGTTTTGCAGGGGTTTTTATGGAAACTATTGTTAAGGATTATAAAGGCAATCATTGGTTACTCAGCTCAGATGGAATACTTTTGGTTGACCTGAATAATAGAACTCTTTCGTTATACAGGCATGATGAACTGGATACCAAAAGTATAAGTGAAAATTCATTAAGTTGCCTTTATAAAGATACTAATGGCAGAATTTGGATAGGTACAAGTAGCAAAGGAATAAGTTTAATTGAATATGAAAATGGGAATTCAGAACAACCTTATTTTAGAAATTTTCCTCATAATTCAAAGGATATTAACAGCATTAGTGAAGGAGCAGTTCTTACCATTTTAGATGATGGAAATGGACAACTGTGGGTTGGAATTGAAAATGGGGGTGTAAATATTTTAGACTTAAAAACCGTGGATGAAGGGAATCTTGTTTTCAGGCATTTAGTATATAATTATTTTGACAATACAAGTATTTCAAATAATTCTATTCACTCAATTTTTAAAGATAAGCAGGGAACAATATGGATTGGAACATTTGCCGGTGGAGTAAATTACTATAATGAGTTATTATATAAATTTGACATCTACCGGCAAATACCGATTACTAATAGCACACAAAATAAAAATGTAAATGTTTTTTTTGAAGAAGGTACCGATTTATGGATAGGTACTGAAAGTGGAATAAATATATTAAACAAGGAAACAGGATTATTTCAGCATATTGCCTTCGACCCAAATAATCCGAAAAGCATTGGGTCAGATGCAATATTCTCTATTATTAAAGATAAACACAATAATATTTGGGTGGGTACATGGGCCGGAGGATTAAACCTATATAACAGACAAACAAAAACATTTACACGTTTTTTACATGATAAAAATAATCCAAAGACAATTAGCAGTAATAATATCTTTGGCATGGCCGAAGATGAGAATGGATATTTATGGATTGCTACTATGGGTGGAGGATTAAACAGGTTTGAGAGTAAAACGCATGAATTCTTAAATTTTAAGGTAGATAATACAGGAAGTAATAGTATTTCCGGTAATTGGGTACATGCCATTTTAGAAACAAGCAATCACGAGCTATGGGTTTCTACAACAGGTGGAGTTGACATATTTAATCATGAGAGCGAAAGATTTACAAATTTCAAACATGATTCAGCAGATTCAAAAAGTATTAGTTATGATGGTGCTAATGTTCTATTTGAAGACAGTAAAAAAAATATCTGGTTAGGTACAGATGCCGGCCTGAACTTTTTTGTAAGAAAAGACAGCTCTTTTATATGTTATAGTATAGAAGATGGTCTGCCTGACAATTCAGTTCAAGGCATTTGCGAAGATAATAGTGGTAGCCTGTGGATAAGTACTAACAATGGTATTTCAAAATATATTAACGGAATTAATCGTCCAGTTAAACCGGTTTTTAAAAATTATAATAAAAGCGACGGTCTGCAAGGAAATGAGTTTATCAAACACTCATGTTATAAGGGAAAAGACGGAAACATTTATTTCGGAGGGTTAAACGGGTTCAACTCTTTTAAACCTGGTAATATCAAAGAAAATCTATTTATACCGGAGGTTAAGTTTACCTACTTATTAATTTTTAATGAGCCTGTCGAGATTGGGTTAAGCAATTCACCTCTTAAAAAGCAACTTAGCGAAAGTAGTGAGATAATCTTATCACATAAACAATCTGTTTTTACTATAGGATTTACAGCATTAAATTATATAGCTCCAAAAGAAAATCAATTTGCCTTTATATTGGAGGGGTTTGAGAAAGATTGGAATTATGTGGGTAATAAAAGAGAGGCTACTTATACTAACCTTGACCCTGGAAAATATATTTTTAAAGTTAAAGCCTCAAACAACGATGGAATATGGAATGAAAAAGGAGTTTCGTTACAGATTGTCGTTCTACCTCCGTGGTGGATGACTGCCTGGTTCAGGATTTTAGCTTTTCTTATTGTTTTAAGTTCATTAATAGGCTTTTATTTGATAAGGGTAAACTCATTGAATAAACAAAAAAACCAGCTTGAAAAACTTGTGAAGAAAAGAACAAATGAAATAGAAGCAAAGAACACGATTCTTTTTAAACAAACAACTGTTCTGAATGAGTCAAATGTATTGTTAGAAGAGCGGCAGCAGCAAATTGAAGAACAAAATAAAACTTTAATTCGCCAGGCCGAAAAATTGAATGAAGCGAATACTTTACTCGAAGAACGGCAAGAAGAGATTACCCTACAAAATGAGGAACTGGAAAAACACAGAAATCATCTTGAACTTTTGGTAGAAGAAAGGACTTCAGAGTTGGTTAAAGCAAAAACAAAGGCCGAAGAATCCGATAAGTTAAAATCGTCTTTTCTGTCTAATGTGAGCCATGAAATACGAACACCTATGAACGCTATTCTTGGATTTACATCTCTGCTTAACAAAGAATTTTTATCAAAAGAAAAGAAAACAAAATACATTAATATAATTAACGAAAATTGCGAAGCGCTACTAGTACTGATTGATGATATTTTGGATATTTCTTCTATCGAGGTCGACCGCCTGGCATTTACAAATGAAAAATTCAATGTTGATAGCATCTTAATCAATCTGGAAACCTTTTATAAACTAAATAATAATAAAAGCATTGAATTAGAATTTATTAATAAAAATCAAGAGGATGGCTTATTTATATATAATGATAAAGTAAGGTTCCGTCAGATAATTACGAATTTATTGAATAATTCTTTTAAATATACCGAGTCGGGGAAAATAGAATTCGGCTATGAAGTAATAGAAAAGTTTGTGCGCTTTTTTGTTTCCGATACCGGAGTTGGTATTGACAAATCAGAAATCGATAAAGTTTTCGATCATTTTTATAAAATCGAAAATAATCCTGATGTACTTTATCGGGGAACTGGTATTGGGCTTGCACTATGCAAAAAACTAGTTGCAATTATGGGTGGTGAGATTTGGGTTAAATCGATACTTAACCAAGGTTCTGTATTTTACTTTACTTTACCCTGTGATAATGATATTATGCCATCCCGGGACCAGAAGAAAAAAAGGACATAAAAGGATTGAAAATCAGCTATAATATTCCAAAAGATCTTAAAATATATGCCGATAAAAATATGATTTACACAGTTATCAGAAACCTGGTAACCAATGCTATCAAATTTACCGAAGCGGGCGAGATAACTGTTGAAGCCAAGGAAGACGATTTCCAAACCAAATTGAGTGTGATCGATAAGGGAGTCGGAATACGCCCGGAAGTACTCGATAAAATTTTCGAAATCGAAAAATCCAAATCCACAGAAGGCACCCGAGGAGAATCCGGAACAGGTCTCGGATTAATTATCTGTAAGGAATTTATTGATAAAAACCAAGGGACGATAGGTGTTGAAAGCGAAGTTGGAAAAGGATCCACTTTTTATTTTACTATTCCGAACAGACCTTCTAAATAATGGTTTAGAAATGGCCCTAATTAGTGGCACCAGACTTGCAAAATAATGAATGGTATGGGCTTTTCTAACATAATATTCCACTTGATTGTCGCATTTATTGGCTAAAGTTTTGTCTTCTCAGCTTAAATCAATAACTTCTTAATAAATTTTAAGATTTAATATTTTTAGTCAGTTGTGTCTGTTTTCATAATGATTTTTTGGTGGAAACTGCAAGTAAATATCAATTGAATAATAATAAGTGTGATTTGTCTCAGCTTTTAATGAAAAGGGTTGTACTAAAAATTAATGTCATATTAATGAAATTATCACTTCTGTTTTTTATATCGCTACTCACTTTTTGTTTTACGATAGCACAGACTGAGAAAATGGACTTTAAATCTCTGACTACAAGCATGGGTTTGTCTCATGGAGATGTGTTGTGCTTTTATCAGGACCATGACGGTTATATTTGGATCGGTACGACAGATGGGTTAAACAAATATGATGGTATCAGATTTACCGTTTATAAATACAATAAAAAAGATACTACCTCATTATCCAGTGGTTACATTAATTGTATATATGAAGACAAAAAAAATAATCTCTGGATCGGAGTTACAAACGGCTTATGCAGATATAATCGGGACAAAAATAACTTTGAAAGGATATCATTAATTGACAATCACAACAATAAGTTAAACAATTTAGTTGCTGAAATATTTGAAGACAATAATAATAACTTGTGGATTGGATGCAATTATGGAGTATTTTTAATCAACGGAGAAAATAAACATGTTACTGAATTCTTTGCAGATTCTTTCCATTTAAATACATTAAACGGATGTAGTGGTATATGCCAGGATAAAAACGGGGTGTTTTGGTTTGCATTTCAATCTTCCAACGACTTAGGTATCATTAAATACAATGCTGCAACAAATAAAATAATCCGATATAGCACGCATGATCCCATATATAAATTAAGAGAAAATTCAGTCAATTGCTTAATGATTGATAATCAAAATAATATTTGGATTGGTTATTCTTCAAGCGGAATCGATGTAATCAATGGACAAACAAAAACCATTACCAGCTATCAGCACATTATTAATAATCCTAATTCTTTAAGCAATAATAATATTTTCTCGATAGTACAAAATAGCCAAGGGAAAATTTTTATTGGCACAAATGGAGGGGGTTTAAATGTTTTCGACCCCAAAACAAAATTATTCTACCAATATGCTGTATCGGAATCCGAGAATTCATTATTAAGTAATGTCGTTCAAAATCTTTATATTAGTCGCGATGGCATTGTGTGGATTGCATGCTGGGGGGGCGGAGTAAATTTTTATGATAAGCGTTTTAACAGGTTTGCACTATATAGACAAAGCAAACAGGATAGAAATTCTTTGGATGGTAGTTCGGTTACTTGTTTTGCACAAGATACATACGGAAATATCTGGGTAGCGACAGATGGTGGCGGTATTAATTTATTTCATCCCTCAAAAGGAAATTTTACAAAAAACAAAAGCGATAGTAAAAATCCTCAGACGTTAACCAACAACAAGGTGCTGGCACTCGAAACAGATAATAAGGGCGGTTTGTGGGCAGGTATGTGGCAGGGCGGATTAAACTATTTTAAAATAGATGGCGATAAACTTTTTTTAAAAAAGAAGTACGATTTTGTTGATGAAAACGATAAGAATAGCAATAGTATTTTTAATCTTTATTTTAGTAAAGACAACGAACTATGGGTGGGAAATTATGCCAGTGGGGCATACCAGTTTGATCCCACTACTGAAAAATTTAAAGCAATAGAACTTTCTACAGACTCAAATGCTTACATTTCAATAAGGGATATTTTTTGTGATTCTCACAACGATATATGGTTTTCCTCTGATTCTTATGGTTTGATACGGTTAAACCGTGAATCAGGCGAATTTGACCGATTTATACATGACGAAAGAGACAGCGCTAGCTTGATTAAAAGCTCAATAAATGTTGTTTTTGAAGACAGCAAAAAACGTTTATGGGTTGGTGGTGATGAGGACGGATTAAATCTTTTTAACCGTAAAACAAAATCTTTTACACATTATACCATAGAACAGGGATTACCTGATAATTCAATTGTTGGGATATTGGAAGATGATCATGGCAACCTTTGGATTAGCAGCCACAATGGTATTTCAAAGGCAGCTATTGATTCAACAATTGTAACAAACGGAAAACCGAAACTTACATTCAGGAACTATTCAGTACAGGATGGATTACAAGGAAATGTTTTTAATCGGTGGGCTTATTTTAAAAGCAGCACGGGCGAAATGTATTTTGGTGGTCTTAATGGGTTCAATGTATTTCATCCGGATAGTATAAATGATAATAGTTATATTCCCCCGGTTCATATTACTGATTTTTTGCTGTTTAATAAACCCGTGATAATTGGAGCAAAAGGCTCACCCCTGCAAAAACATATTTCGCAAACAAAAGAATTGGTGTTAAATTATGACCAATCCATCTTTACATTCCGGTTTATTGCACTAAACTATATATTCAGCGAAAAAAACCAGTATGCCTATATAATGGAAGGTTTTGAGAAAGACTGGAATTATGTAGGCAATAAAAGAGAGGCTACATACACAAACCTTGACCCCGGAAAATATACCTTCCGTGTTAAGGCTTCAAACAACGATGGTATATGGAACGAAAAAGGAGTTTCGTTACAGATTGTCATTTTACCTCCGTGGTGGATGACTGCCTGGTTCAGGATTTTAGCTTTTCTTCTTGTTTTAAGTTCATTAATAGGCTTTTATTTGATGAGGGTAAGCTCATTGAACAAACAAAAAGGCCAACTTGAAAAACTTGTGAAGGAAAGGACGCGCGAAATAGAAGAAAAAACCACGATCCTTTATAAACAAACAAATGAACTAAATGAGTCAAATGTATTGTTAGAAGAGCGGCAACAGCAAATTGAAGAGCAATCTGAAGAATTAGCAGTATCAAATGAAAAACTCCTCACACTAAATGCCACCAAGGATAAATTTTTCACCATTATTGCGCATGATTTAAAAAATCCCTTTTCTTCAATTCTTGGCTTTTGCGAAGTGCTGCTCTTCCGTTATGAAAAATACGACGATAGTAAGCGCAAGCATTTAATAGGAATTATTGATCAGTCGGCACAGAAAATTTATAAACTATTGGAAAATCTGTTAGAGTGGGCACGGTCGCAAACAGGAAATATTAAATATACCCCCGAAGAATTTGAAATTGAAGAAATGATCAGGGATATTATTGTTTTGGTTGATAACTCATTGAACGAAAAAGGATTGAAAATCAGCTATAATATTCCAAAAGATCTTAAAATATATGCCGATAAAAATATGATTTACACAGTTATCAGAAACCTGGTAACCAATGCTATCAAATTTACCGAAGCGGGCGAGATAACTGTTGAAGCCAAGGAAGACGATTTCCAAACCAAATTGAGTGTGATCGATAAGGGAGTCGGAATACGCCCGGAAGTACTCGATAAAATTTTCGAAATCGAAAAATCCAAATCCACAGAAGGCACCCGAGGAGAAACCGGAACAGGTCTTGGACTGATACTCTGTAAAGAATTTATTGAAAGAAATATGGGCACAATAGGTGTCGAGAGTGAACTAGGAAAAGGATCGATTTTTTATTTCACCATACCAAAATCAATCCCTGCAAAACAGGTTTAAATAATCCCGAATTAATCATTAGAAGTCATGAAAATGACGAACTAATGATTCCATGA
>CAZQCO010000070.1:0-19367 GCA_964592225.1 uncultured Bacteroidales bacterium | reverse complement strand
AGCACATCGGCCTGCTTGATAAAACAGGAGCGTAGAATCCGGTCCCACGACCAATGCTGGTTGATAGGGCGCTGAGCAGGATCCAAATCATCAGCAGTCATCTGATCTTTATCCAGATAACCATCCTGTTGGAGAAAAACTCCGGTTTCCTTATCTACCGGATAATACATGTTTTCAATGATATCTTTCCAGTCGTGTAATTCAACCTTCTCATTGAATTTAATTTTTCTGGTAAGCGAATCATAGGCTGCCCTATCGGATACCTTTACAAATTCAATTGTCCGAAGCGTATAGTTCAGGGTCCATGTTGCAAGGGTATTGGTATACCAGTTATTGTTCACATTATTTTCATATTCGTTTGGACCAGTAACACCAAGCATTACATACTTATTTCTTGCCTGGCTGAAATTTACCCGCTGCTTCCAAAAACGAGAGATGGCAATAAGTACTTCCAGTCCATATTCGATAAGGTATTGTTTATCGTCTGTGTGTTTAACATAGTTATATATGGCATGGGCAATGGCTCCGTTCCGGTGTACCTCTTCGAAGGTAATTTCCCATTCGTTATGACACTCTTCTCCATTCATCGTAACCATAGGATACAATGCGGCACCTTCGGTAAATCCCAATTTTTCGCCATTCTCAATGGCTTTCTGCAACTGTTTATAGCGGTACAGAACGAGATTACGGGCAACCTTCCGGGGGGATGTACACAGGAAAAAAGGTAAACAATACGCTTCAGTGTCCCAGTAAGTACTTCCTCCGTATTTTTCTCCGGTAAATCCTTTTGGCCCGATATTTAACCGTTCATCATCGCCGGTATAAGTTTGATTGAGTTGAAAGATATTGAAACGTATGCCCTGTTGTGCTTCATCATCGCCCTCAATCACAATATCGCTATGTTCCCATTTATCTGCCCACGATTCAGTATGCGCTTTTAATAATGCGTCAAATCCTTTTTCTACAGCCTGAGTCAGTACTTTCTCGGCTTCATCCTGAATAGTATTCTTTGAATGATAGAGCGATGAAAGTACCGAAGCATATTTGTAGATGATCACTTCTTTACTTTGTCTGGCATCGACAGTATAAGTTGTTGAGATGAATTTTTCCTCTTCACGCGATTCGGGTGTTGAGACCTTGCCATTGTCGGGGGCCAGTATAGTTGTATCGATACCAACACATACGTCGAACTCTGTTTTTCGCGTACGGGCAACAATGAATCCAGATTTTCCCGAAATATCCCGTGACACTTCATCCCAGAAATACTCATCATAGTTAGCATCAGCATTTTTTATTCCGGCATCGAGATAGGATGTAACAGTTATTGTATCGTTGAAATTGACAGGTGCAAGCGTATAACGAATGGCGCCAACTTCAGGATCAGCCATACTCAGGAAACGAATTATACTGGCCTTAATCTGTTTTCCGGAGCTTAATTCGATATGGTAATCACGCTGTAATGTACCTTCTTTCATATCTAAAACCCGTTTAAAGGATATTACTTTGGAAACAGCCAGATCAACTTCTTCATCACCTATTTTGATATTTATCCCGATCCAGTTGGGTGCATTTAATACCTTGGCAAAGTACTCAGGATATCCATTTTTCCACCAGCCTACTCTAGTCTTATCGGGATAATAAACTCCTGCAACATAATTTCCCTGAAGCGTCTCTCCACTATAAGCTTCTTCAAAGTTGGCCCGCTGGCCAAATCTTCCATTTCCCAAACTGAAAATACTCTCCGATGCCCGATGATTTTCTTTCGAAAAACCTTCTTCTATTATACACCAGGGATCTATTTTCAGAAACTGATTCATAAATTAATCATTTTTTAATTACTATTCTATGACTTAGCCTACCTGAAATTTGATCCCAGCTAAGTCCCACGAAACTCCGAATAACCAAATCGGCCTGCTTAAGGATTGCCGGATCACCAACTCCGACGCAATACATGCCTCCCTTTTTTGCAGCTTTAACTCCAGCTATTGCATCTTCAAATACAAGACATTCTTCCGGTTTCTTCTTTAATTCTTTAGCGGCAAGAAGAAATATCTCGGGGTCCGGTTTTGCTTTCGTGATCTTATTGCCATCGATCAGAATGTCAAACATACCCTCGATTTGTAATCGTTTCAATATAAGTTCTGCATTTCTACTTGCCGATCCGATAGCTTTTTTTATTCTGTAGTTATCCATATCATGAATAAAATCAAGCACACCGGGAAGAACTTCATCCGGAGTCAGAGTAGAAATAAAATCGATATACCATGCATTTTTTCGTTGAGCAGCTTCATTCATTTCATTTTGAGATAACTTTTTACCTCCTATCTCCAGTAATATTTCCAGGGATTGCATTCGGCTGACACCTTTCAAACGTTCATTATGCCCAGGTGAAAAATCGAATCCCAATTCCCTGGCAAGCCGTCGCCAGGCCAGGTAATGATACCTGGCTGTGTCGACAATAACACCATCCAGATCGAATATGCAGGCTCCTATTTTCACTAAATACTTTGTGGTTTTACATCATCAACATCTTCGACAAACAGAACCAATGCTGCAGCTATAAACATTGATACCCCTCCGGCAACAAGGGCCATAATACTTTCACCTCCAAATAGACTTTTTACAAAAAAACCAAGAATACTTGCTGCCATTATCTGTGGAATTACAATAAAGAAGTTGAAAATACCCATGTAGGTTCCCATTTTATTAGACGGAAGAGATCCCGTAAGAATAGCATAGGGCATTGCAAGAATACTGGCCCATGCTAGTCCTATCCCCAGTTCCGAAATCATTAGTAATCTTGGATTCTTTATCAGGAAAAATGAAATAAGACTCACTCCTCCTACTATCAAACTTATGGAATGAACTGTCTTGCGACTGGTAACTCTTGCAAGGCCAATAAGTAGGAACGCCATAATTGCTGCAAAACCATTATAGACAGCCATCAAAATTCCAACCCAATCGGCTCCTTCATTATATTCTTTCTCAATATGGAATAACTGTGCTTTAACATTCTGATCTAACTGAAGGATACCGCTCTTTTTTTCATCAGTAAAGAACTTAATCAATCTCATTGTGGCAACTACCTCCTTACCTGCCTCAAATTTCTCTTCAAAAACAACCATATCCGATCTTATGTCTTCCAGATTTGTCCATTCCTTTGCTTCCGGAAGGACATCTATATTGTCAATAGTCTGTTTCAACGATAAAAATATATCCCTATCCAGTTTCATATCATATTTAGTGCTTGTAACCCCGGCAGTTGTATATATCCACATCGAGAAAAGTGCAAACCATGAGAAAAATTGTACAAAAGCCAACTGAACCATAGTTTTAGGCATTTTAAACAAATCATTAATTATGATTACCAATCCGTTATTGGTTCTTTTCTTCATGGTAAAAATGCCGGTAATGAGTTGGATCAATCCAAAGGCAACCAGACCAAATCCAAGGATATATACTTCTGGTTGCATGTTGAAAATGTAAACAAGAAAACTTGCTAAGAGACCTCCGAGTGTCCAGAATAACGATGATCTGAAGAATCTGGTAGAGGGGAGGAATTCTTCCTCCTTAAGTGGTTGCTTATCTTCTTTTTTTCTGGCAGCATTAAATTCTGCCATTTCTTCAGGCGAATATTCTCTTGTTTTTAGAATAGTCCAGAGCACTGCAAGGAAAAAAACGATGGCTCCTATCAGGAATGACAGAATTATATGAGGAGGAATATTGCTCCCTTCAGAGACATTTGAAACACCAAACCAATTAGTAAGTATATAGGGTAAAGCGGAGGCGATTACTGCACCGGTTCCAATAAAAAAGCTCTGCATAGCGAAACCTGTGGTACGTTGTTCAGAGGGCAGCATATCACCTACAAAGGCCCGGAAAGGTTCCATTGAAATATTTATTGAAGCATCCATCACCCAGAGCATCCCTGCTGCAACCCACAATACCGGGGAGTGTGGCATAAATATTAAAGCCAGTGATGCCAGAATTGCTCCGGTAAGAAAATAGGGTCGTCGTCGTCCCAACCTGTTCCAGGTATTATCGCTCATATGCCCGATAATGGGTTGCATTATCAGTCCCGTAACTGGAGCGGCAATCCATAAAATTGGAATATTCTCAACTTTCGCACCAAGGGTTTCAAAGATCCGGCTAACATTTGCGTTCTGCAGAGCAAATCCAAACTGAATTCCCATAAATCCGAAACTCATATTCCAGATCTGCCAGAAAGTAAGACGAGGTTTTGATTTCATAATTTGCAAAATAGAGGGTTGACAGTACGTAAAATACCTTAATCAAATTTAATTACTCTTAAAATAGTAAGCACTATCTGAATGACACTAAAAATCCTATGATTTACTATATATCGGCCTGAACCGTTGAATTAAAACGTTTGCAGAAAAAAACTTAATAAGTGTAAAAAGACAACCAGGATGATTTATGTAACTTATTTTTAATCAAAAATGGTTGTATCCTGCAAGAAATATAAGGCATTTAGGTTGGCCTCTTTATGTTGTTAAGGTTATTTTATTACTATTTATCTATCGATATAATAAAAAAGTGATGGAAATAAGCCTGAATCCCTTGATGCAATCGATTTCGGAAGAGATTCTATAAGTAGTATATCTTCTGGTTTAAGTTCATTCTTATTCCTGTTTATAAATTAATTCTCATGTTTGAAACTCTTTACTGAAATTTACTACGGTTAAAACAACTAAAGTATTGATCTTCAAATAATTTAAATTGTTACACTATGGAACTACAAATGTGCCCAAAAACCCCGAAATGCCCGATATTCAACGGTATTCTAAAAGGTACCGAATTTACTGAAACCTATAAGAAACTCTATTGCGAGGCTGGAGAAGAAGGCCGAAAAAAATGCCGCCGTTTTCAGGTAGCTGAAGCTGTTGGCGTATGCCCTCCAAATGTTCTGCCGAATTCCAGCAAATCAGTTGAAGAAATCATAAAATCGATGAGAGATCAGGGGATTATATAAGAACTAATTATTTCCTTACTATTCTTATCTCCCCGCGTACTCCTATTTCAATAACCGATGAAAGCGATGATTTAGTTAAATCGTCTTGTCTCCACCTGACCATATAATCGACTCCTTCCTTAATTTCCCGTGAAATTTCCTGAAAATTGGCTGGTGCTTTTTTGCCACTAATATTGGCCGAGGTTGAGACAATAGGCCTTCGAAAACGGGTAAGCAGTTTCAGACAAAACTCATCCTTAGGTATCCTGATACCGAGGCTTCCGTTTTCAGCTATCAGATTCGGTGCCAGGTTTTTTGCCCCGGGATATATTATGGTTATGGGCTTATCGGCAACTTCAAGCAATTGCCAGACAATCTCAGGTACCTCCTTTACGTATTGCGCCAATTGATTTTCACTTCCCAGTAAAACCAGCATCGATTTATTGTCCGATCGCTGTTTTAAGCGGTAAATACGGTCGACGGCTTCCCGGTTGGTAGCATCGCATCCAATACCCCATATAGTATCTGTAGGATACAGGATAATACCTCCTTTTTTTAAAATGTCGACCGATTGAGTTATATCCTCATTCATTCAGCAGGCCATTATACAACTTCATTACACGATGAGCTATATCTTCATTGGAAAACTGAAGCGCATGTTTGAATCCCTCTTCTATCATTTGTTGCTGTAACCTGGTATCATTCAATACCCTTATGATAGCCTCTCCCAGTTCCTCAGTATTTCCGGGGTCGATGTAAAGCGAAAAGGCTCCCCCGGCTTCACTGAAACATCCTCCTTTCGATGTAATAACAGGTACTTTAGAGTATAAAGCCTCGAGGATCGGAATTCCAAAACCTTCAAACAGGGAAGGATAAATGAACACTTTTGACATCTGATATATTCCAGGCAGATCAGCCACCGGAACCTCTTTCAGGAAGGTGATATTTTTTATACCCTGCTTGTCAAGATATTCCCTAACCTTATTATAATATCCCGATCGTCTTCCAACAACCACCAATGGAAATGTGATATTGGAATTTGATAAAGCTTTAACCAGTGTCAGCAGGTTTTTTCTTTCTTCGATGGTTCCAACATAAAGAAGAAATTCATCGGGAAGATTCCATCGTTCTTTTACTTTCTGTTTTTCAGTTTCATTCAGTGAATGTTTAAAAGCTTCATTGCATCCCTGGTAGATCACTTCGATCTTTTTTTCTTCAATAGAAAAAAACGAGATCAAATCTTCTTTCGTCTGGCTACTTATAGCAACAATCCTGTCAGCATGTACACTACTATACCTGAATTTCCTTTTATAAATAGCCACATCAGCAGGATTGTACCATTGCGGATGACGCAAGAAAATAAGATCGTGAATGGTCACAACCGATTTTATATCTTTCCCGTGGATATTTTTTGGAATTTCATTGCTTAATCCGTGAAAAATCTCAATGTCATCCTTTTTGGCCCTACTTGCCAAAAGATAGCTACGCCAGAATGCCTGGCGCAATTTCCCCGGATTGCCTGAAGGTAAAACAATATTCACTTTATCATCGGGCAAAAAGGAAATGCTATTCGTAAGTGAAGGGGTATAGAGGTAATACTCATTTCCCGGATAGTATTGAAGGAGCGAAAGAATGAGGTCGCGGCTATAATTACCTAAACCGCTCCGGTTGAAAAAGGCTCTTTTGGCATCGAAACCTATCCGCATATTTTTTTTTGATTTGTGGAAATTCCTCCTGACGGAGTAAGTTATATACTTAAGTGCTTATCCAGATCTTCTATCAATTCCCGGCTCAATACTCCTCTGGCTATTTCACGAACTTCGCCGGTCATCCGGATATTCCAATGCTTATCAATGTTAATCTTCAATGTTCCACCCTTCATATACATAGATAAATCGCCTTTCACTAATCCTCTTTTCACTAATACACTAGCTGCAGCGCACGAAGAACTTCCCGATGCCAGTGTATAACCGGCGCCACGTTCCCATATAAGAATTCGTGCTTCATTTTCCGAAACAGGTTTTGCAAACTGAACATTAATCCGATTGGGAAATAAGGCATGATTCTCAAGCAAGGGACCGTATTTCCTGATCTCCTGCTCATCCAGATCCTTTTTAATGACAACACAATGCGGATTTCCTACCGAAACACAGTTCACTTCAAATTTCATATCACCCGCTACAATTTCCTGCCCGATAAATTCAGCCTTATCCGAGGCAACCGGAATATCGCGACTCGTAAATATAGCCTTACCCATATCCACGCTTATCATTTCAGCTTTGCCCTTTCGCTCTTCCACAATATGTGCATGCACGATATCAGTTAGTGTCTCTAACGAAAACTCATGCGACCTGGTAAAACCATAATCATACAGGTACTTACATAAAATACGTAGTCCATTACCGCTTTTTTCGGCCTCGGAACCATCGGGATTATATACCCTAAACCCGAAATCGGCCTTGGTTGAAGGTACCTTCAAAACTACTCCGTCGGAACCAATTCCAAAGTGTATATTACACAATCGTTTTATTGCCTGAACGGAAAGTTCAAAGTCAATTTCTTCACTGTTAAGAATAATGTACTCGTTTCCTAAACCGTGTGCTTTGACAAAAAAATTCTTTTCCATAGCGGGTTAAAGGTAGCTCAATAAATTTTTTAATTATACAAAGTTTCTTGTCAGGTCGTCGAGGGTTTCCCTGTTCCGAATCTGTCGAACATTTCCGTCTGATTGGATCAGAACTTCAGCCGGGCGCAGGCGATTATTATAGTTGGAACTCATGGAGTATCCATAGGCTCCGGCATCGAGAACTCCAATGATATCCTTCTCAAAAATCTCAGGCAATTTTCTGTCCCTGGCAATAATATCCCCTGTTTCACAAATGTTTCCGACAATTCTCACAATATCTTCTTTGGTCGAAGGAATATCACTTTTCCGGTATATTTCAATATCATGATGAGCTTCGTACATAGCAGGCCTGATCAACACATTGAATCCCAAATCGGTCCCGATATATTTAATGCCATAGTTCATCTTCACCGAATTTACTTCTCCCAGCAGAATACTGCTTTCTGCAACAATATAACGTCCCGGTTCAATTTTAAATTCGATTTCTTTTCCATATTCTTTAACCCATTTTTGGAGTGTTTCCGATAGCTTGCCTCCCAGGTCCTTCAGATCGAAACGAGCCTGTCCGGCTTGTTTCTGATAGGGTACTCCAAAACCACCTCCAAGATCGATGAATTCAAGATCATCGAATTGCCTGGCTACGGATAAAATAGTTTCTGTACTTTTTACGTAAGCCTCGCCATCCATAAAGAGTGAGCCTATATGCTGGTTAATTCCTATGAGACTTAGGTTATACTTTTTCAGAAGCTCTCTGACTTCAGGGAGAAATTGAATTTCTATGCCAAACTTTGTTTTCTGTCCGGCAGTGATAACTTTCTCATGATGTCCTGCACCTATTCCCGGATTTAATCTTATTGCTACTGAACCACCCGGATTAAGCTGTCCGTATATTTTCAATTGCGAAACCGAGTCGACAGAAATTTTTACCCCTGCCTGAATTGCATACCGAAATTCGTCTTCGCTTACATTATTACTTATGTAAAGTATCTGGTCCGGCTTATATCCTGCCAGTTTGTTTACATATATCTCTCCCGGCGACATGGCATCAACCCTGAGTCCCTCATCTCTGACAATCTTTATCAGTTCGACATTGCTATTTGCTTTGGGTGAATAATTTACAACAAACCGTTTGTAGTCGATAAGCTCTTTCAAGTCGCGGCAACGCTCACGAAGAATATTTTCATTATAAACATAGAGAGGTGTTCCAAAATTATCAGTAAGATTTATCGGATCAGTCTTTCCAAAAAAATGAGTTGCACTGCTAACTTTTGAATAAATGTAATTCATTATTTCAGTGAAATAGATATGTTTCTTATTTTTGCGGCAAAAGTATGAAAAATGGCTCTTATTAACGAAAATTATTTGAAACTCAAAGCCGGATATCTTTTCCCGGAGATAGGAAGAAGAGTGCGGGAATTTCAGAAAAACCATCCTGAAGCCAAGGTTATTAAAATGGGTATCGGCGATGTAACATTACCCCTCTCGCCAAGTATTGTTAAAGCATTTCATGAGGCAGTTGATGAAATGTCGAAAAAAGATACATTTAAAGGATATGGTCCGGAACAGGGTTACAAGTTTCTCAGGGAAGCCATTGCAGTAAATGAATATCAGAAAAGAGGAATTAATATTAAGGCCGATGAAATCTACATCTCCGATGGTTCAAAGTGCGATACGGGAAATATTCTTGAGATCTTTGGAAATGATAATATCATTGCAGTACAGGATCCGGTATACCCGGTATATGTCGACAGCAGTGTAATGGGAGGCAGAACCGGAGTACTTGGCGAGGACGGATATTACGAGAACCTGATATATATGCCCTGTACTGCCGCGAATGGTTTCATCCCCCAACTCCCAAAACAGAAGGTCGACATTATTTTCCTGTGCTATCCTAATAATCCGACAGGAACCACTTTGACACGGAAAGAATTAAAAAAATGGGTCGATTATGCTCTCTCCAATAAGTCGGTTATCTTGTATGATGCTGCCTACGAAGCTTACATTTCGAATCCTGAAATTCCTCACTCGATCTTTGAAATTGAAGGTGCCCGCGAGGTGGCAATTGAGTTTCGGAGCTTTTCAAAAACAGCCGGTTTTACAGGTACCCGATGTGCCTATTCTGTACTTCCCGAAAACCTGGTAGCCTACACCCATGAAGGAGAAGCAAAATCTTTACACTCACTCTGGCTCCGACGACATACTACTAAGTTCAATGGTGTTTCCTACCCGGTACAGCGGGCAGCTGCCGCTATGTACTCTCCGGAAGGCAGAAAGGAAATCAAGGAAATTATAGCCTACTACCTGGAAAATGCACATATCATGCGTGAAAGTCTGATGAAAATCGGGTTTCAGGTCTTTGGTGGAGTCAATGCCCCTTATGTTTGGGTTACCACCGGAAAAGGAATAAAATCGTGGAACCTGTTTGATAAAATTCTCCATGAGGCGCATGTTGTGGGTACACCCGGATCAGGTTTTGGCCCCTCAGGAGAGGGATATTTCCGTTTTTCAGCTTTTGCCTCTCGTGAAAATGTCCTTCAGGCCATGCAGCGACTTGAAAAACTAAAGCTTTGACTTTTTTACCAGTCCTGATAATTTAAAAGTATATTTATACCAATATTTGCTAACCTTACAAATGAATAAATACTTATTCTCCCCTCAATTTTCAACATTACTGAAAAGTCTTATAGCAGGTGTATATTTTAGTGTTTTGTTCGTTGTACATGGTATTGCCCAAAGTTTACCCATTGGGTACGTCAACTACTTTTCACAAAAAGCCAACAATCAGCTTTTTATCAGTACAATTACTTCATGTACTCCCCAATATTGGAATATCAGCAAAGATAAAACCTGTACGATCCTGTATCCTGCCGAAAAGGACAGTTTAACTCCCGGCACATTCACCTTAAATACGGGTGTAGTTAAGGATATGATTTTTGGAGAATATATTATGGAATTTGAGTTTTATACAACTAATATTCCGGCATCGGATAGTTCGGGCTTTTGTTTTATAGGACCTGTTAAATCGGCTGACACTTATTATGCTTATGTATTCGGTAGTGATTCTTTAACCTTCTATTTTATTAATAAAGGAATTCCTGAGAAAATAGGAACGGAAATCCTTAAGCCAACACAAAAATCATGGAACCGTGTCAGGGTCACCCGCGATATTTTAAATCGTTCGGTTACTTTTGTCCTGAGCAGGGATTTGAATAAACAAGTTGTATTTACCGACCCGCGACTGGTTATGGGATTTGTAGGTTTCGGAACCCTTACTACACAGAGTAGCATCAGGAATATAAACATATGGGCACCTACAGTGATAACTGATAGTACATTTTTATGTAAATAAGCCTGTTAATATAACGACTTAAATTATTTAAAAAGAGATTTAGCTTTGTAGAATCAACCTTTTATATTACTAAATGAACCTGGGCATAAATTTGATATTTATTAGACTATTTTTAAGCCTTTTCTTTGGCCCAAATGAATGTTATAGTGAAAGAGGAACCGGAACATTTCTGCTACCAGAAGCAAATATACTGTACTCAAATTTAGCCGCTGATGATCTTTCATACGAGACTTTTCTTTTAGCATACCAGGGTTATAGCACTCTTCTGGATCGGCAATTTCTGGACCGGGATACTATTCTAACTATAATCGATTATAGTAAACCCTCCGACCAGGAGCGATTATTTATCTTTGATCTTAAGAATCAAAAATTGCTATTCCGATCACTTGTTGCGCATGGTAAAGGCTCAGGAGAAAAAGTCGCCCGGTCATTTTCCAACCAGCCATCTTCGCATATGAGCAGTCTGGGCTTTTTTATTACTGGTTATCCTTATAACGGTAAACATGGATATTCTTTACGAATGGATGGTATAGAAAACGGGATTAACAACAATGCACTTTCGAGGGCCATTGTATTTCATGAAGCTTCCTATGTTAGTATGCATTATATTAAAAAATATGGCAGATTAGGACGTAGTTTCGGATGCCCGGCCTTGCCCGCAGAATTTAATCGTTCAATAATTGATGCTATTAAAAATTCCTCGTGTGTATTTATCTATGCGCCTGATGAGTGCTATTTCCGGACAACAAACTTAGTTAGTTCCAGGTTGTATTCGCAAACAAATGCTCAATAACAGGTTCATCCAATGAATAAATATCGGGGTGAAAATAAATATTGCCCAAACTATCGGCAGAACAGGAATAATATCGGATATAAATTGGAAGTGGTTTATCCAGCCTTACTTGCTTAAGGTCTTCATTCCTGATAATGTTTTCAATATCTATTTTATCATCATCATTTGTGTAGCCTGACACCAGTATTTTTGCAAATTCCACCGGATCCTGAAGCCTGATACAACCATGTGAATATGCTCTTTTCCTCTTGCTAAACAAACTCTTTGCCTGAGTATCGTGCAGGTAAACAGCATGCTCATTGGGAAAGAGAAATTTTACTAGCCCAAGGGCATTATCCCTTTTCGTCTGCCGAAACCAGTAATTAAATTCTTCAGGATTAATATCTGTCCAGCTAAGGTTTGTAATATCCACAGGGTTACTTTTATTGTCAACCACTGTGAAACCATGTTTTTGGAGATAGAGTGAATCCTTTTTTATCATAGGAATTAATTCGTTACGGGAAATGCTTTGTGGCACTGTCCAGTGAGGATTGGCCACAATCATTTCTATCTGACTAGTAAGTATGGGAGTAGGAGTCACTTCTTTTCCAACAATCACATTAAATTCAGTACATCTACCCAGATTATCGTAATACTGCAATTGAAATTCCGGAATATTAACAAGTATATAATTATTATTTTTAAGTTCATCCTTTCGAATACGATCGAGGTTGATTGCAATCTTATAGAATTTTTCTTTTGTGTTTTCCGAGAGTATTTTCAATGTCTGTTTGTTTAATTGGCCTGTAATTTCTATGCCATTTAAACGCTGGAAATTTCTAAGAGCTGAATGAAATGCGAGTGAGTCACCAGCAAAACTCTGATCAAGAAATCCCTGTAATATCAAACGGCTTACCTGCAAATCCCTGTTCGAACTTATTTCATTAAGCGAATAAATTAAGGTATCGGACCCAGCTGCACTCATATATTTTGCCAGGGCACTCTGCAATCGTCGGTAGGGTCTGTTATCAGGCTGAAGATTAAGAATTCCTTCACGCAGGGTTTCCATGTTAATCTGTTCGTTCAGGTAAGCTGGCAGGTGTTCAATAAAGGCCAGATAGGATGCAGAAGTATCTAATTTACCAATTCCGGTAGCCATATGCTTCGATAAAAGCAGTAATGCTTCTGAAGCAGTTTTTTCAAATTCGATCCTGTAATCCAGTTTGTCTTTTTCATTTTCTACTGATGCCATCATCAGTTCCAGTTCCGTTAGTTTATTATAATGGTAAAACGAAGGGAGAAGTCCATAAGAATAGGCGTGAGCTATTAATTCTTCCAATTCCCGGTACGACAATTTGATATCGAAATTAACTGTCCAAAGGGGAGTATAATTCCGCTCCGCATATAAAAGTTGAACACTGGTATCGGTATTTTGAACCAACCTGTTGCCGTTAACATTCTGATCGAGAATTGCATTTCGGAATGCTACGCTATAAAATTCAATGTTTGTACTTCCCAGCTTAGGATTAGCTGTTTCGTGACTTGCTAAAAGAAATAATAAAAATAACAGGAAGGAATATTTTAAAAACAGATAAAAAGTATTGGATATTTGTTGAACTAAAGTCAACCCTATTCCGTTTTGCCTCTTCAACCTAACCTCAAATCCATTCGCTGCTATTATCTTCATGACGGTAAACTTTTACCTTCATATACGGAAAATTGCGAATGGTAATAATACCTTTTACATTAACCTGTAAGCTTTATTGATAAAAAGTATATGAAATAGGATTAACTGATCAACAAAAAATAACGCATTGATTTACAATGCGTTATATATTCTTTCATTACCTTATAATGTGCTTGCTAACTGAAAACTAATCGGAAAGGTACTCTTAGAAAGCCTTATTCAAATCACTTAACTTTTTCCAAAGTTCAGCTAATTCATTTGGATTAACCTCTTCGATAATAATTCGGTTTTTTTTCTCAGTCTTTAGGTTGTGCCTCTGTTTAATTGTTTTCAACGCTCTGGATTTTAATTATTTACTTATGTCAAAAGTACTAAATGTACGTGAATGTACCAAAAAGGTTTACATAATTTACGTAAAATTAACCACCAATCACCTATTTTATTACATAAAACTCTAATTCACGGCTCGAATACCACACTCTTGTTCCCGATCCTCCCCAACCCCAAACAGCCCAATAGTAATGACCTTCATCGAGAGAATCGGCCGGATTTTCATAATCAATATTGCCATTAATAACGTTCCAACCATCAGAATATTGTACTGATCCCTCTATTCCGCTCAAGGTGTCACCAGAATGCCATTGCCAGACAATATCTTCTGTATTAACAATTTGATTACCAACTACAAGGATGTGGTCAGTAAATATTGCTGTAGTGATGATGCGAATACCCATGCTATCCCATTCCAGAACAGGCACACTATTTACCGTATCGGGATAAGTACTGAGATAACTTGTATCGCCCCTCATTAAATATTCATTTCCTTCAGTATCCTGAAAATTATAGCTTGGAATTTTTATCTGATAACTGTTGATAAAAACCAGATCTTCATTCTCAAAAATTACATTTTCCGGCGTGCATGACCAAAAAAACATAAAAAGACAAAGTATTGTAACTAAATATTTCATTCTCATTAATTCCTAAAATACAATTTGTATCCCCAGGTTCGCATGCAATTTGCTAAATGTCCTTTCAACACTATAAGTAAATGCACTTCCGTATGGGTTGAACACATAATGGACAATATCTGCCTTGTACTCACAATACCTTATTTCAAAACTGATAGCCTTATTTATGTCAAGAAAAAATCTGGTGCCTATAAAGGGTTGAAATATCAATGCAGGTTTACTGAAATTATAAGCAAAAGTACATCCGGTATATGTGGAAAACTTTCTCTTTTCGGGCGGTATGAGCCAAACTAACAGGGATGGCCCGACAAATGCGTTGATATAAGTACTGTCGACTGTAGAAGGCTCTAAACCCCAAAAAGTATTATGGGTCACTCTTACAGTTGTAATATACATATTGGCATCAAAGCCATATGCAAATCGTTTTAAGCTATGAGTATTTATTAAGCGGTAATATGAGAGGGCCATAAACCAGTCATCTTTAAAAGATAACACCGGAAAACTCAATTTAAAATTAAAATTGTTATAAGGAACAACAGGTAGAATTTTCTCATACTTCATTTTCATATACATAATTTCACCTGAATACTCATTAACTGTCATACCCTTTTTATAGGTTTCCATGCCATTTTTTGATAGTTGAATATAGATACTGTCATTCGGATTATCAGTAGTTAGATTTAATTTAAACATCCCATCGAACAGGCAGTTCCAATAGTCATCCTTATCGTAGTAACATCCTCGTGTGGTAAGATTGAATATTTTTTCAACAAGTTTTATTTCCACTTCAACTCCTTCCAGGGGTATATTTCCGGCATAAACCCTTCCCCGTAAAAGAATTTTATATTTTGGGCGCATCGCTAAATATACTGTTGTAATTCCCGATTCCGGAAATAGCAGTGAAGTATCTATTGAGTGATAATCGGGATGTACTAATGACAAATCAATTAGTTTGCCTGTTTTTTTCAATGCAATATTGAAGAGTCCGTTAACGGTAAATACTGAATCTATAACATGATTATCAACCTTAACAATTATCTTAACACTATCTATCGATTCATGAAAAATACTATTAATATAACCCCCTATCAGAATTTCATCCGTCTTATAAGCTATCGATTGCATGTATTCTTCAACCTGAACAGGAGTATAGAAATTTATAATACTTGTATCACTAAAATTGTAAGGATCCGATTCCAGCCAAATTTCATCCATTTGAGAATAACCAATAGAAAAACTTGCTAGGAGAATTAAAAATGTATGGCTTAACTTGATCATACAAAAGAAAATCTTATTGCTTTTTTATAAATATATCGAATTTTTAAATAATTGTTGTCAAGATTTTTAAAGATATTGATATCTTAGAGCACAAAGGATACCCAGAAACTTTAACTTCAGGTGATTCATTGTACTTTTTTTGTAAGTTAAAATATTTTAACTTAGATCAGATTGCACTTTTATTAATTCAAGGATGAGATTCCGCATTCCTTCTATAAAGTCTTTTTCCGGTAATATTATACTAACTGTTTTTATCGCTTTAACGCTATTTAGTTATGGCGTTTTTCTCCTTACCAAGCAAATTAAAACTAATCTAACAGACCAATATACAAAATGTTTAGTGGTTAAGACCAGATGGATTCAATCTACAATTTTTAAAAAACTTGAATCGGCAATACTAGTTAGTGATATACCCGGTGAAAACAATAATAGCCATCTATCAAACGCCACTGGTCTATGCCATTTTGAAATTTCTGATAATCAAATTCAAATTACCAAGGATGACACTCACTTTCATTCCAGTCCTGAAAAGCTTGAAGTCATTAACTATTTTTTAAATAATGCCCCTATTATAAATAACAGAGTTTATTATTCTTTAAAAAAATTTGAACATTCCTATTATTTTGTAGCTTTTAAGAATTCAAAAGACAGTGCCGGTAAGATAACTGGTACAATGGCAATCAGCCAGGCTTCTGTCGATTCAGTATTGTTGCATTTGATCGATCAAAATTTATCAATAATACAAAGTGCAATACTAATACCCGATACCATCCTTTTTTCGAGTGGCAGCTCAACATGCCTGGAAAATGAGATCAGTTGCGCATCCTTATCAAGTAAGACCCAGCACTTCTTCAATTGTGAGGATAACAAGGATAAGAGGAAACTTTTCTGGGTGAGAGCTTCGTTGGCAAATGAAATTCAGCTTATTCTGGTATTTCATTCTGTACAGACCTACTCAAAGCCTATTCTGTATCTGATTTCATCCTTTACATTACTGCTTCTGGGTATTGTTTTTTTCCCGGTAATTGAACGAAGAAAATACCAGCACCAGCTAGGAGAAATTAATGAAATGATTGAACATATCAGTCAGAAGGAATTTAATAATCTGCTCTCGGAAGAATATCCGGGAAAGCTGGGCACATTAACACGCTCGTTAAATAAAATGAGTTCCCAGCTGAAAGAAATGTATCACGATTTAGAGATAAGGGTAATTCGGCGAACTTCGGAAATATCAATGCGGAATGCCGAATTACGTATAAAACAACGTGAAATTCTTCAGCAAAACCAGGAATTGAAATCAGCCTACGAAGCACTTAAAGAAAGTCAGGAGAAATACGAACAACTTATCGAACATCTGGAAGACGAATATTTCTTCTATTCAATATCACAGAGTGGTACCTTATTGTTTGTAAGTCCTTCGGTAAAGAAAATTCTGGGTTATGAAGTCAAAGAATACCGAAATATTCACGATCAGATCTATTCCGACAACCCAATGAACAAAAATGCGCTGAAATGTGAAAAAAATTTGATGTCAGGTATCGCACAACCCAAGTTTTTTAAAGAGGTGTATGATAATAAACAAGGTGAAAAAATTCTCGAAATTTCAGAAGTCCCGATTTTTAATGATAATGGACAGCTTGTTTCCATCGAAGGTCTGGCTCATGATATCACTGAAAGACAAAAAGCCGAGGAGCTTATAAAAGAACAGGAAGAAAAATATAGAATGCTGTTTACACATGCCTCTGACTTTATCTTTCTATATAAAATTGACCGTAAAAATAATAAAGTTGGAAATTTCATCGAAGCAAACCGCTATACGCTGAATAAGCTCGGTTATACTTTAGAAGAACTTCGTGATATGAATCCTCTTAATTTGTTAAGCAATGAAATGGATAGCGCGGAAGAAAACCAGGTGAATGAACTGGCAATCAATGATTCCAAATTTGAACGTATCTGGGAATCGAAAGAGGAGCAACCAATCAATGTTGAAATTAGTGCCCATGCTTTGACAATAAAAGACAAAGAAGTAGCTATTGCTGTGGCTCGCGATATTACAGCGCGTAAAAAAGCCGAAGAGGAAATCAGATTTGTTAATGAAGAACTGGTTAACCAGAAAGAAAACCTGGAATCGCTCGTTGATAACCTTACTGAAACTCAGGAACAGCTGGTGCAATCGGAAAAAATGGCAGCATTGGGGCAACTTATTGCAGGTATCGCCCACGAGATCAATACTCCCTTAGGTGCTATCAAAGCATCTATTGGTAATATGCTCGACTCACTGAATACTGCTCTGAATGAACTTCCCGATTTATTCCAGAAACAATCGGTTGAGGATCTGAACCTGTTTAACATAGTTTTTAAAAACACACAACAAAGTAGTAAAGCCGAGCTGTCTTCTCGTGAAAAGCGCCAGAAACGCCGTGAATTATCATCGGTACTTAATGGGCAACAAATACCCGATGCCGAACTGGTAGCCGATGCACTGGTATATCTCGAAATCTATGATGCCAGCAATGATCTTCTTTTAAATCTGAAGAAAACAGATGCACTTAAAGTAGTCCGATCGGCAAGGAACTTTATTTCAATCAAAAAAAATACCAACACCATAAATCTGGCTGTCGAGAAAGCAACAAAGGTGGTATTTGCCCTGAAAAAATATGCCCATCGTGATGCCATGGGCGAAAAAGTGTCGACCGATATAACCGATAGTATAGAAACCGTTTTAACACTTTATCAGAATCAGCTCAAACAGGGAATTGAAATTGTCAGAAACTATGGTAAGCTTCCTTTGATACAATGCTATCAGGACGAGATCAGCCAGGTGTGGACCAATTTGATTCAGAATGCTATTCAGGCCATGAACATGGAAGGCATTCTTACCATTACAACAATACAAAAAGGAGATACTATTGAAGTAAGCTTTAAGGATAATGGCCCGGGCGTGGAACCTGATATCCGTGATAAAATTTTTGAACCCTTTTATACTACCAAGAAACAAGGTGAGGGTAGTGGCCTGGGACTTGACATCGTAAAGAAAATAGTTGATAAACATAACGGAAACGTTGAACTTGAGAGTAAAATGGGAGAAGGAGCAAATTTTAAAATAATATTACCTTTAGGAACGGAGCAAAAATAATATGAATCGAAAAGTAATTCTATGTATTGACGATGAAGCTATAATTCTTGAGAGCCTGAGAGAACAGCTTGAGAAATATTTCGGCGATGAATATCTTTATGAAACTGCCGAGAGTGCTGAAGAGGCTTTTGAGATTATTGATGACCTGGAAGATGAAGGAACAGATATGGCCATTATTGTCTGCGACTGGTTAATGCCAGGTATGAAAGGAGATCAATTTCTCCTCCGTATTGATCTGAAATACCCGGGTGTTGTTAAAGTTCTGCTCACCGGCCAGGCCAAACAGGATTCTGTTGATACCCTGGAAGAACTAGCCGATCAGTTTACCCTGTTGCCAAAACCCTGGAATAAAGAAGACCTAATTAATATCATAAAAACGGGACTTAAAGAAAATGAGTGAACGTGTTATTCTTTGTATCGATGATGAATCGATCGTGTTGGACGCCTTAAAAGAACAAATTCAAAAAGAATTTATCAGTGAATTTCTTGTTGAAGTTGCAGAAAGCGGTGATGAAGCTATGGAGATATTTGAAGAGTTAATGGGTGAGGGATATGAGATACCGGTTGTTATTGCCGACT
>CAZQCO010000069.1:0-19433 GCA_964592225.1 uncultured Bacteroidales bacterium | reverse complement strand
TGACGATACCTATCTCGAATCGGCAATGGTCTCGATTACTTCCGGCTATCATAACACAGATGATTCACTTATTTATACCAATGCCAACGGTATTTCGGGTTCATGGAACGATGTTTTAGGAAGAATGACACTTACCGGACACTCACTGGTGGTAAATTATCAGACTGCATTCAGGAATGTGCGGTACGTTAATACCAGCGAAAATCCTTCAACAGGTATCCGTACCGTATCTTTTACTGCTAATGATGGTACTGTCAATAGCAATACTGTTACCCGCAACCTTTCGGTTACTGCACAGAACGATCCGCCGGTTGCTACGGATGCTGTAATACTGGGAACACCTACTCCGGAATTTATTGTAAGTGAGCTTTTAACTGCCGGTTATACTTATACTGATCCCGAGAATCATCCGGAATCAGGAACGACATTTAAGTGGTTTACTGCAACTGATGATCAGGGAACAGGTATTACACAGATAACAGGGGCAACAAGCAGTACATTTACTACGAGATTTGTCGATGGAGGTAAATATATCAGTATGGTTGTAATACCTAGGGACAACCAAGGACTTTGGGGTGACGATGACACCAGTGCATGGTACTATATCAATGCTGCACCAGAGCTGCAGAACCTTATCATTGTAAACCGTGTGCATCCCGGAGCTATTGCGATAGGAGAAACCGTGAGCGCCGATTATAATTATTATGATGAGGAAGGAAACCCTTCGGGAGCGCACCATTTTCAGTGGTACCGGTCAAATACAGGTTCCTGGACATCAGCAAACGATATATCAGGCGAGACTGATTCAACATTTTTAATACCTCCTCAGGATAATAATAAGTATATTGCGATTGAGGCATATCCTTATGCCACTGTCGGATCATCACCGGGCGAACGTACACGTTCTTCCTGGTATCCTGTCGGTACCCTCCCTACAGCCGTGATTTCAGGCAGTGATACTATTTGCAACGAAGGAGAAGAAGCAGAACTTACCGTAACGCTTACCGGGGAAAACCCCCCCTGGTCGTTTAAATATACCATCAATGGAGGAGATGAAACAGAAGTAACAAATGTTATGGTCGCAGTCTATACTCTTGCGGTTACCCAGGTTGGCAATTATGCATTGACGAGTGTCAGCGATAACAAATATTCCACAGGCAGTGTATCGGGGACAGGCATAGTCTCTCTCTATATACATCCGACGGCTGTCTTCACGGCAGGAGCTTATACCTGCGAAGAACTGCAGAACAAATTAAGTATCACGCTAACAGGCGCTGCGCCATGGTCCATCTCTTACCGGTATGAGTCGGAAGCACCGGAGACAGTGTCTGATATATTAACAAGTCCGCGTATTATTCCAGTACTGAATATAGGAACCTATTCATTACTCTCTGTAAGCGACAAAAATTGTTCGGGAACGGCTACAGGAAGTATTGAAATTATTCCTGCGCCGGAAGTGGCTATAAATGGTTTGGATACGCTATATAGTATTGATATCCCTGACGTACTTTTTCAAACCGACCCTATTGGTGGGAACTTTTCATATTCTGATAATCCCGGAGCAATAGTCGCTTCCGGGACAGAATGGAAATTTTTTCCTTATTATGCATATATTACAACCGGATCCCCTTTTAATATGGTTTATGCTTATCAGAATCCCTCTACTACTTGTGTGGGAAAGGATTCCATTAAGATTTATATTTTAAGTGAATCTGCTGAAATTCAAATTGAAAGTGAGAGAAAGGAGATGTACTGCTTTAATGACGATCCCGTTTTAATCAGGGGAGTAAATATCGAAGGCAATACCAATATTGGCTCATTTTCTATATCCCCTCCAGGTACAGGGCTCATCGACTTAGGCGACAACTTTGCATATCTGCTGCCTTCAGTTATTCAATCAGGAATGCGTAAGGTAACCTATACAGTTGAAATAGGTGGAGGAACTATTGTAAATGCGGAACGAAATTTCAACTTTAATTTTATCGATGCCGATTTTACCTGGGACAATGAGTGTTTCGACGGGCAAAGTATCGTGAATTTTACCGATCAATCGGTAAGTGATCGGGATATTACCGGCCACCAATGGAATATTTACTTGCCCAACGATACGGTAACTAAATATACTCCAAAGTCCACCTATACCTTTAACAGCCAGGCTACCTATCCCATTGAATTAATCGCATCTACTCAAAATATCACCACTACCGATACTAACTACTGCTATGATACCCTAAAGAAAAACCTTATTTTAAAACCAACTTTTGCCGTAAACGGTCTGCCGGTCATTGAGGACTTTCAGGATGGTCAATCGTCGTGGTACCAGTTTTCTGTGGGTGAAGGGGATCGTAATAGCTGGAATTTTGGCAGGCCTAACGAAGGGATATTTGCTGCTGATCCCGGAGAATACGCCTGGTATACCCATATTACCGACCTGAATGCTGCAGAGAATTCCTATGTAATCAGTCCCTGTTTCGATTTTTCCGATTCGCAGCGCCCTATGATTAAAATGAATATCTGGAGAGGATTTATAGATGCCCCGAGTATTGATGGAGCGGTGTTGCAATATACCACCGACAATGGTGTGAATTGGAAAGAAGTAGGCAATACAGTCGGAGATGGTATTGGGGATGGTATTGAGTGGTACAATTCACATTCCATCGAAGGGGAACCCGGGGGACAAGGAATAGGCTGGACACAAGATCAGGATAACCATTGGGTTGAAGTACGTCATAAACTGGATGATATCAATGGAAAAACAAAGGTCCGGTTTCGTATAGCCTATGGTGCACCAGATGGATATACGCTCCTTCGTAATGGTATTGCATTTGATGACATCTGGATAGGGGAAAGAAGTAAAAAAGTCCTGGTTGAACATTTCACCAATGCAGGAAGCCCTGCATGCCAACCTGTTAATGAAGCTTTTAATACATTTATGAATAATGCACAAAATGTAAATGACATTATTGATATTCAATACCATTTGGGTCACCCGGGACCGGATCCTTTCTATGATCTGAATCCTGTACCAGCCGATTCGAGGGAACTCTATTACGCTATTCCCTCGGTACCCTATGGTATTATTGATGGAGGGAGGGGTAACCTGCCTGACTTCCTTATTAATTATAGTACAGAGGAATTGGTTCAAAACGACTTGACAGTTGCCGCATTGGATGACAATATTTTCAGTATAGATATTCAAGCATTAAGTGGGAGTAATTCATTGGATATTGAAATCTCACTCATTGCATTAGAGGACATTCCACAGAAATATCTGACGCTGCATACGGTTATCATTGAAAACCTGGTAACTGGAATAACCGGGGAAAATGGAGAGACAAGCTTTGAAAGTGTTATGAAGGCCATGCTTCCGGATGCTGGAGGTATAAGCTTTAATCGCTCCTGGACAGCGGGTACCAAAGAAGAAAGAGACCTGCATTATGATTATGAGAATGTTTATACTGAGACTCAACTGAGAGTTATTGTCTTTATCCAGGACGAACAGACTAAAACTATTTACCAGGCTAATACCATCAATCCATTCAGTATAACCGGAACCGATCCCTATGAAGCAGGAAACGGAAATAATTTTATATTATTTCCGAACCCGGCATCTTCAGTTACCTATGTTAAACTGAATGATTACTCTGCAGCTGATCTGATATTAGAGTTAATTAATTCGGAGGGTCGCGTAATTTATAACCGGGTAGTGAAGCAAGGCGAAAAAATAATACCTATTTCTCTTAACACGCTGGATGCCGGACTGTATTTTGTCAGATTAATTAGTGATAAAGAGATATTAGGTACTGAAAGACTTATTCATTTAGGCAATAAATAGAGAGTTGCTTAAGTTTTATAACTATAATTCCCTGAAATTTGAAGAAAGCAGAAAAGCTCCGAACATGCCGGAGCTTTTCTATTAATATAATTAATTAGATGTAACTATAGGATTTATTCTTTTCTAAGCTTTTCTGCAAATTGTTGTCCAAACTCTTTTAATGCCAGAATCTTACCATCGCCAGGGGAAAAGCGCGATGACATTCCATCGAGTACTATATTGAGTTTAAGCTGGCGCAAATGATCTTCAATCAGTTTAACCGCTTCACCACTCCATCCGTAGGAACCAAAAGCCGCAGCTTTCTTACCCTTATCGCGTATAGGATTGATCAGGGAAAATAGTTTGTATACAGGCAGTACGGTATTCTGGTTTATTGTAGGCGAACCAATTAGCATAGCATTGCTGCGTACAATCAATTCTTCCAGTTCACCCGGCATAATTTTTTCTATATCTACCAATTTAATTTCACAGGGTATGCTTTCACGAATACCTTCAGCAATGGTTTCCGCCATTCTTTTTGTAAAACCATAGGCCGAAACATAGGTTATAAGTACATTATTTCCAACACATGCCGAATCAGCAAGATATAGTTCGGCTGCACGTTTGGTACGCCCCATCATTTTTTTCCAGTTCGATCGCAGAATAGGACCATGTCCCGGGCAAATAGCAGCTATTTCAAGCGGTTCAATTTTTTCTATTGCCTTCAGCATAAATTTGCTAAAGGGTTTTAGTATAACATGGAAGTAGTAGTCAAAAGTCTCGGTGTAATCACCTACCAGATCGTCAAACATTTTGGGATTACTGTAGTGTGCACCAAATGAATCGCAGGTAAAAAGGAGGTTGTCCTCAACAAGATAAGTAAACATGGTGTCGGGCCAGTGAAGATTAGGGGCCGAGATAAAACGAAGTGTTTTATTTCCCAGTGATATGATGTCATCGTCTTTAACAATAGTTGAATTAAAAGGCCGATTGATCATCTCATTCAGGTAATTAATGGCTTGTCTGGTTCCATAAATTTTTGCTTTTGGGGCTATTTCCAGCAGGTTTTTTATGCAACCTGAATGATCAGGCTCGGTATGGTTGACAATAATAATCTCTATTTCTGCAGGATCGATCAGGGATTTAATTTTTTCCAGGTATTCATCCCAAAATGATTCCTTTACAGTATCGATGATCACTTTCTTTTCTGCATCGATGAAATAGGAATTATAGGTAGTTCCTTCATGAGTTTCCATAACGATATCAAAAGTTACAATATCGTTATCTAAAACACCTATCCAGCTAACGTCTTCATTTATTTTCAGTATGTCATTCATACCCCGGAATTTAATATTAAACCAACGATAAAATTAGCAAGTTTTACCAGAATCAGATACATATAAATGGGTATCTGGAAATTATAATTTGCAGGGTGGTTGGTAGAAAAGAAAAAGCCATCCTGCTTGGAAAGGATGGCTTATAATTTTGTGTGAGCTATAAGGTTTTATTTCTTACTGCATTCAGACTTTTCTGCACTTTTGCAGCAAGATTTTTTTTCTGCTGTTTCATTTTTCTTTGTACACTCGGATGGTTCGCTTTTTTTCTCAGTCGATTCTGAAGTACTGGCTGTAGGATCATCATCAATTTGTTCAACTGCTGATGTTGTATTTGTAACTATAACTGTTGCATAAGTAGAAGTAAAACCTGCAAGAAATAAAACCAGACTTGCAACGATCAGTAATTTTTTCATAGTTTTAATTTTAAATTAATAGTTACACAAAGATATTTTCATTTGTGCTCTCATGTTGTTAATCGTATGTTAAAACCGGGAGATGAAGAGTTAAGATTTCTAAAAAATAAATTACAATTCTGCTAATACTGTTAATTTACTTCTGGAGATTTGATCTACCTGGCATACTATTTTAGCTGTGATCGGGACAAAAACATCAACTCTCGATCCAAATTTTATAAAGCCTAATTCTTCGCCCTGTTTCACATTTTCGCCCGGACGCGAATAATTGCATATTCGCCGGGCTACAGCTCCTGCGATTTGCCGTATAAGTATCCTGGTTCCGTTTTGATGTTCAACTACTATCGTACACCTTTCATTGTCAGTCGAAGATTTTGGATGCCAGGCTACCAGGTACTTTCCTTTATGATATTTTGTATACAACACTTTACCTCCAATAGGATAAGAATTCTGATGTATATTCAGGGGTGACATAAAAATGGAAATCTGTATTCTCTTCTCGTGTAAGTATTCGTTTTCCGTGGTTTCTTCAATCACAACAATTTTGCCATCGGCCGGAGCATATAACAGCTTATCGTTGAAATTAACTGAGCGGACAGGTACCCTGAAGAACCAAAGAATTAATAAATAAAGAATAACAGTGGGTACAAGAATCAGGCACTGCCAAATAAAGTGCATATTCAAGAAAAGTACTGAGGCGATAGCTATTACCAGCAACAGAGATACCAAAAGAATTATTTTTTTACCCTCACGATGCAAATACATATTTATTTATTTTATTACTAATAAAAGATAGATATATATAACAGGAATTACAAGCAGTAGAGAATCGATTCTGTCAAGTATTCCGCCATGACCCGGGAGTAAAGTACCTGAGTCTTTCACATGGACTGAACGCTTCAGTAAAGATTCGATAAAATCGCCAAATACTGCAGCTATTGATGTTAAAAACCCAAAAATCAGCCAGTTGAAAATTCCAATTGAAGGAAAAAACATATATATAACATAAGCAACAGCCAGCGTCATCAATATACCTCCAGAAAGACCTTCCCATGTTTTTTTTGGTGATATGCGCTCGAAAAGTTTATGTTTACCAAAGGCCATACCGGCCAGGAAGGCAAATGTGTCGTTGGTCCAAATTAAAATGAAAATGGCAAGAGAAAAGGGGATTTCTTTGTATAATGATATTTCATGGATAAGGTTTAGTATAAAAAGAGGTGATATAACATACAACAGAGAAAAACTTAGAGTAATCAGGTAACCGGTAACCTGTTCCATTTTCAAAAACACTGCACCTACCTGGACTAAAATAAGAACCAGCAGAAGTGGAAGAATACCTGACTGAGGTTTGAAGCTGTAATATATGAGTAAAACTGCTGCAAGAAAAATTGAACTGATAATATAATACCAATATCCGGGCAGATCTGTTTTGGCTAATAAATGCCCGAGTTCTTTCATGGCCAGGAAAACGATTAAGGTTGAAGTCAGGGCAAGAACTACAGGATGGGTCAGTAAGGATGCAAGAATAATTCCAACATAAGCTGTACCTGTTAATGTCCGTGTCAATAAATTCTTCATATTCAGTAACAGATTGGTTCAGGAATTTAAGAGCGGGCAATCATATAATTTCTTTTTTTACAATCCGGAGTCTTCAATATTACGAAGAATATGTTTACCTGATAATGCATCATCGCGATTCACATACACCTCAACATAGCCAAACAGATGGCTGGAATCTTGTTTATTGATAGTAACCGATTCAATTCCATGCTCATCCAATACTCCCTTTGCTATTTCTGCCAGATGGATTTTATCGGTACTATATATACAAACCCAATCTTTTTCCATATGTGAATATAGAATAAAAAAGGCTGTCTTGATCTATAAATCAGACAGCCATGTTTAAATTGTATTTATCGCGAATCAGGTTTGCGTATCTTTTTTTGATGAAACTTTCTTAGCAGCAGTTGTTTTTGGTTTACTTTTCCTGGTTTTCCCCGGTTTCTTGGCATCTTGTTCATCAATTCTGGCACTGTCAACCATTGGCATTTCATCAGGATTAGATTTACGTTTACCAAAGATTCGTTCTAAATCTTCGGTAAATATAACTTCCTTCTCAAGCAACTGATTGGCAAGCTGGTTCAGACCATCTTGCATTTCACGCAGTGTTTTTTTAGCCCGCTGATATTGTTCATCAATAAGTTTGCTTACTTCATCATCAATAACTTCGGCTGTACGCTCGCTATAGGGTTTTGTAAAAGAATATTCGCTTTGCCCTGATGAATCGAAAAAACTTTTATTTCCGATTTTTTCGCTTAATCCGAAATAGGATACCATTGCATATGCCTGTTTTGTAACTCTTTCCAGATCATTTAATGCTCCGGTCGATATACGGTTAAAAGTAATATCTTCTGAAGCTCTTCCTCCAAGAGCAGAGCACATTTCATCGAGTAATTGTTCGCGGGTGGTGATCTGCCGTTCGTCGGGAAGATACCAGGCTGCGCCAAGGGATTTACCTCGGGGAATGATGGTTACTTTCACCAGGGGACTTGCATGTTCCAGTATCCAGCTCACCGTGGCATGACCCGCTTCGTGATAAGCAATTGTGCGTTTTTCCTGTTGCGTAATTATTTTATTCTTCTTTTCGAGTCCGCCAATAATTCTATCGATAGCATCCAGAAAATCTTGTCTTTCAACGTGCTTTTTATCTTTTCTGGCAGCTATTAATGCAGATTCGTTACAAACATTGGCGATATCGGCTCCGGAGAAACCAGGTGTTTGTTTGGCCAGAAAGTCGATATTCAGGTTTTTTTCCAGCTTAAGAGGTTTCAGATGTACTTTGAAAATTTCTCTTCTCTCATTCATGTCTGGTAATTCGACATGAATTTGCCGGTCGAACCTTCCGGCGCGCATTAGTGCCCGGTCTAGAATATCGGCACGGTTTGTGGCAGCCAGAATAATAACTCCTGAATTTGAAGCAAATCCATCCATTTCGGTAAGAAGTTGATTAAGCGTATTTTCACGCTCATCGTTGGCTCCGAAGTTGGGATTTTTACCTCTTGCCCGGCCTATAGCATCAATTTCGTCGATAAATACGATACAGGGAGACTTTTCCTTAGCTTGTTTAAATAAATCACGTACGCGCGATGCACCTACTCCAACAAACATTTCAACAAAATCAGAACCCGACATAGAGAAGAAAGGTACATTTGCTTCACCGGCAACAGCTTTTGCCAGTAATGTTTTACCTGTACCCGGAGGACCGACAAGTAAAGCTCCTTTGGGTATTTTCCCTCCCAGTTCAGTATATTTCTTGGGCCTTTTCAGAAATTCCACAATTTCCATAACCTCGATCTTTGCTTCCTCGAGTCCCGCCACATCTTTAAAATCAACTTTTACGCTGGTATCCTTATCAAAGATTTTTGCTTTCGATTTTCCAACATTAAATATATTACCTGAACCTCCGGCACCTCCACCTCCACCGCTCATACGGCGGAAAATAAAAAGCCAGATCACCACAAGTATCAGTATAGGAAATAACCAGGTAATCAAATCGCCAAAAATATCTTTACGATTTTCTCCTTTAGGTCTCACAATTTCGTCTCTTGGAAAATCTGCCTGTACTTTTTCGAGGTCAGCTAAAAATTGGTCGACGGATGCAAATTTATAGCTGTAATGAGGACCTGTTCGGGCAAAATGGCTTAATCCGCGACTAAGTACCCTGCTATGTTCCGGAGCATCAAGTCGTTCATTTTTTATATATATTTCTGCAAAGGTCTGATTAACAATAACGATTTTTTCAATATCATGCTGATTGAGCATCTCGGTAAGTTCTTTCCATTCTATTTCAATAGGGCTTTTCCCATTATTTACCAGAAGTATTGAAATAATAGCCATCCCAATAAGAATTGGGAACAGGTAATTATTTAACTTATTTTTCTTATCATTATCACCTTGTCCGGGGCGTTTACCTCCCGGAATTTTATTTCTAATTGGATTTTGATTTTTTTCTGCCATTTCTGAAATAATTAAATAAAACTTTCTTCGATACGTGAAATTCTTGCATCGCCCCAAAGCTCTTCCAATCTGTAGTATTCACGTGTCTCTCTCTGAAATATATGTACAACAATATCGTAATAATCGAGCAATACCCACGTGGCATTTTCTATACCTTCTCTATGGCCAATATTTAAGTCTAATTGCTCTTTTACTCTTTTTTGAACTGAATCGGCAATAGCATTTACCTGTACGTTCGAATCGGCATGACAAATTATGAAATGATCGCAAATTGTGCTCTTGATTTTGGTTAAATCGATATCAATTATTTCACGTCCTTTTTTTTCCAGAATGCCCTCGATAATATTCGCTAAAAGTAAATTTTTCTTTGCCAACAGTTTAAAATACAAGATTTTTACAATACAAATGTAGTCAATTATAACTATTTCTTACCTACTCTGAGTTTACATTGCACACTGAATTATTCCGATAGATAAGAGCTTAGTTCATACTAAATCAATTCTTACTATTTTATATTCTTTCCTTCATCAGGAATAAGAATATTTTATATTTGACAATTGGATCAGTGTGTATGAATATAAGTTCCATTCAGGGAAACAATAATAATACCAAGTTTTTATACAGAATATTTAGAGACGAGTAAATTCTATGATCGACTTTAAAGTAGAACATATTCAGGAGGTTAGCTCTACAAATACCTATCTGAAAGATTTGACAAAACAAGCCGGAGTTTTTGAGGGAACTGTTATTTTGGCAGACTTTCAGACTTCCGGAAGGGGAAGAGGATCATCCAGTTGGGTATCTAACCAGGCAGAAAATCTCACATTCAGTATTTTAGTTGAACCTGGTATTAAGGCTTCCCATAATTTTTCGCTGGTCGAATTTGTATCTCTGGCAATGATTGATACTTTAACGAATTTTGGAATAAATCCCCGGATAAAATGGCCAAATGATATTTATATTGCTGATAGGAAAATTGCAGGAATTTTAATAGAGAATGTGTTGGTCGAAAATGTAATATCTTCTTCCATAATTGGAATAGGATTTAATGTTAATCAGGATATATTTCCAATGGAATTGCCTAACCCTGTTTCTTTAAAAATGGTATTACACCGATCGATAAAACAGGATGAGATCTTCAGAAAGATACTGGATCAGTTAAATTTCCGCTACGAGCAATTGAAAACAGGTGCATTTGACCTTTTACACAGGGAGTATTGTAATAACATTTATTGCAGCGATAAAAAGATTTGTTACTTTCAAAATGAAAGAATACGGGAAGGAATACTACGTGGAATTTCTGAGAGCGGAGAATTATTAATCGAAAACGATAAGGGTGACATAACCGGTTTTCTGTTTGGTGAAATTCAAATACTTTAATTATACTATTTTAATTTTTATAGGAAAGATTGGGAAATCACATTTACGATAGTAATGTTCTGAATGAGGGTAGTGTTCAGCTATATTACCTGAAAATTATATTTTATAAGCTGATCAACCAATTTATCGAGGAAATCCTGTAGCGGTTTTTTTGCCATTGTCTGAATCATGGGATTCAGGTTGGCTTCGAGAGTTAATTTGATACGGGTATCAGTTTCAGAAAGCATTTTAAGTTGCACCCAGAAGTTAAAATTCATATTACTTTCTTCCAGATTGGTTAGCTTAATCAGATTATAGGGTTCTTTCTCAACAATTCGTACTCCCGTATTTCCAATCGGATCTACCGTAAAACTACAGGAAGAATCATCTGATTGCCAGTTCTTAATTTTATCGGGAGGTAAAAGATGTTTGAAATTATTAAAATCAGCTAGAAAATTATAGATTCGTTCATCTGTATTCTCGATTTTACCTACTTTACTTTCTAATTTCATTGCGATTCGATTATTGTTTCCAGCGATCGGGTGCTTTGCGCCATTCTTTTAATGTATCAATTTCACTATCAGAAATATATCCGGTTTCAGAAGCTGTTTCGATGAGTGTTTCATAGTTGCTAAGTGTATCGAGAGTGCATTTGGCCTGCAAAAAGTTATCAACAGAAGCAGGGAAGCCATATGTGAAGATAGCAAGCATTCCAAGAACCTCGCAACCTGCATTACGTAAGGCATTAACAGCATTAAGGCTACTCCCTCCTGTAGAAATGAGATCTTCGATGATTACAAACTTTTGTCCTGGCTCATAATACCCTTCAATAAGATTTTCCAAACCATGCCCTTTTGCCGAGGAACGGATATAGATGAAAGGCAACTTCATTTTCTCGGCAACTAATACACCATGGGCTATTGCACCGGTAGCCACACCAGCTATTCCCTGTACCAAAGGATATTTCACTCTGATCAGTTCGAAGAAGTTATCACATATTAAAGTTCTTACTTCAGGGTAGGAAAGCGTTTTACGGTTATCACAATATATTGGCGATTTCCAACCTGAAGCCCAGGTAAAGGGCTTTGCAGGATTTAATTTTATTGCATTAATTTGCAACAAATGGCGAGCAATTTTTTTCTCACTTTCTTTCATGGCGGCAAATGTATAAAGTTTTTTTTAACGATCGGAAACTCTTTTTAACGGACAACTTCATCAAGCATTTCCAGGTGAATTATGGCTTGTTTTATAAGTATCGCAATATTGAGGACCTGGAGGAACTGATTTCATTTTACAGTAAACTTACCCAAATTGATAATTTATACCTGTTCCATGAGGATATTGAAGGTCTGCGGGAAAATTTCAAAAAATGCTTTAAACAAATTGAGGCTGCCGGCGGATTGATCCGGAATTCAAAAGGAGATTTTCTCCTTATATACCGTCGTGGGCGGTGGGACTTGCCCAAAGGAAAGCTTAGAAAAAAAGAGTCATATCAGGAAGCTGCAATACGTGAAGTTGAAGAAGAATGCGGGATTTCAGGAGTAGAAATCATACAACCTCTTATCTCGACCTATCATACTTACTATATAAAAGAAAAGATAGTGCTCAAACGCACTGCATGGTTTGAAATGGTATATTCCGGGAAGAAAACACCTGTTCCTCAAAAAGAGGAAGATATTACTGAAGTTCGTTGGATTCCTGTTGCAAAGCTGGATAAATATTTGCAACAGTGTTTCCCTGCTGTAAGGGATGTTTTTATATATTTTGGGATGTGAGTGTTCAGTATAATCCTCAATCAAATGGATTTAATAATGATTTCCTGATTTTCTCATTAAAGATTCGATATCTGCTAATTGAACTGATAATCCAGGAAAGAAATTGAGGTTGGTTTATATTCATTATATTTGCCAATTATTATAAATAATTATGATGGAAGTCTCAGTGATAGTGCCTGTTTATAATGAAATTAATGCGATTGAGGGTACTATTAAACAGCTACATGACACACTCAAAAAAGAGCAACTCAAATACGAACTGATAATTGTAAATGATGGTTCTTCGGATGGGACCGGTGATAAACTAAAACAACTTACGGATTTAAAATTTACTTCTCTGGAACATATTTCAAATAGAGGATATGGTGCAGCAGTAAAAACCGGTGTCAAAAAATCACGATATCAAAATATTGTAATTACTGATGCTGACGGAACCTATCCAATAAAAGAAATTCCTAAACTTATTGTTGGTTTGAAAGATTATGATATGGTTGTGGGTCAACGGGCCTTCAGTAATCTGCCTAACAGAACCAAACCTGCAAAATGGTTTATTAATAAGGTAGCCAACTATGTGGCCGAGACCAGGATTCCTGATATAAATTCAGGCTTAAGAGCTTTTCGTAAAAACTCGTTCAATTGTTTCCTTGCAATCATTCCCAACGGATTTTCACTGACTACTACCATTACTCTGGGCATGTTTATAGGGGGATTTGATATTAAATACACTCCCATCGAGTATTTTGTCCGTAAGGGAAAATCAAAAATTAAACCTATCAGGGATACCTATAATTTTCTAAGGTTGATCTTTAAAATAGGGTTGTTCCTTGCACCACTAAAAATATTTCTGCCAGTCAGTTATTTTCTGTTTATTGCAGGAGTTGGATGGGGTCTTTTTTCATGGTTTTACCTGGGGAAATTTGCCGATAGCAGTACTATTATTATCCTGGTTTCAGCCTTGCAGGTTCTGATGCTTGCTTTAATTGCCGAAATTATTAACCACCGTACTCCGAATTTCTACAAGAAGACCGATAATGAGTAAAATTTTTTATGCTCAAAAAGCACTTAACCAGGTTCCCAGGTTACTGGGTAATCTAGACCGGAATATATTTTCTCCTACATACGGTTGTTTTCATCGTGATTACTGGCTCGATAAAACATCTGATTTTCCTGATGCTGTAAGACAATTCGGCGTACATGCCCTTGCACTCATTTATAAGAATAAAATGCCGGGCAATATTTATTTTGGTCAGAAGAAGATCAGGGACTGGGCCATAGCTGCTATGGAGTTCTGGGCTTCAATTCAGCATGGCGATGGTTCTTTCGATGAGTTTTATCCTTATGAGCGTGGCTGGGTGGGCCCTACTGCTTTTACAAATTATACCGTTTGCGAATCCTTTGAATTGCTCAAAGATGAAATACCTGAAATTGTTAAAATCCGGATTTTAAAGGCTGTTGGTAAAGCAGCCTATTTTATTGCCAAAGGCGATTCGGAAGAAGATCATTTGGCCAATCATCATGCAATGGCATGTCTTTCGTTATGGAAATCCTATAAAGTATTAAATGACGATAAACTAAAAAGTGCCTTTGAAAAAGCTTTTGAAGTATTCCTTACCTACCATTATGAGGATGAGGGTTGGTCGAGGGAATATGACGGGGTTGATCCCGGTTATTTATCAGCGACGGTCTCTTTTCTGGGGAAAGTATATAAAGATTTAAAAGATCCGCGTATTTTTAAAATATTAAAACAATCGGTAGAATTTTCATCCTATTTTGTTTATCCGAATGGTTTCTATGCAGGAAGTCTGGGCAGCAGGAATACCCTTCATTTTTATCCGCACGGTTATGAAATTGTAGCTTCCGAAATTCCGCTTGCCGGCCTGGTGGCCAAAAAAATGAGAGAAGCCCTTGGTGAAGGTAAGCTGGTGCCTCCTGAAATAATCTCTGACCGGTATGTATTTTACAGGGTTCCGGAATTTTTGCTGGCATATCTTGACTGTGATGATTCCCTGACCACAACTGAAAAATTGCCCTATGAAGAACCCCATCTTCATAAATTTTTCGAACGTTCACGATTCTTTGTGCATTCCGATACTCAAAATTATATAGCCTGTAACCTGGCAAAAGGAGGTGTGGTAAAAGTTTTCAGTAAGAATACCGGCGAACTTATTGCCAACGATTGCGGAATAATTTGTGAATTGACTGATAGCAAAGTGGTCACTTCTCAATGGATAGATGACAACTATAAAACGAACCTGACAGAGGATGGCTGGAATGTTACAGGGAATATGAATTTAGTACCTTCAAATAAATTGTTTACTCCCCTGAAAAATATCTTATTCCGGATTATCCTGATTTTGACCGGTTGGCAGCCTGCCCTGGCGCATTTCATTAAAGGCAGAATTCGCAAAACCCTGATTCTTGGTCAGCGTAATATACCCGTCACTTTTTCCCGAAGTCTTGAGATATCGGCGGATACAATAACACTAGATAACAAGATTGAATTAGGTAAGGGTATATTTTTAAAATCCCTGAGTATTGGCGATGAATTTTTTGTACGGTATGTACCACAGTCCCGGTATTTTCAGGCGCAGGAGTTAGCCATCGAAGGTTGGACTTCCCATAGTGAAGAGTTGGAATCGATCAATAGGAACAGGGTATTTGAAAAAAGCTTTATCATAAAGAGGGCATAAGCATAATGGCAGAAGATACAAAATACTTTGAGCAGCAGAAACAATTCTGGGAACGTGACACACTTAAAAAAAGACGTTCACCGGAACATCCGGTTATTAAAGAATATGTTGTATCGAAGATTGATGAAATCGGGAAATATATACCCATTGAAAAAAATACACGTTTACTGGATGTGGGTTGCGGGAACGGTTTCTTCACCTATTATTTCGATCAGGTTTGTGATGTTTTCGGGATAGACTTCTCAGAAAAAATGGTTGACCTGAATCCGGTGAAAAATAAAGCTGTAATGAATGCTGAAGAGTTGAAATTTGAAGATAATAGTTTTGATGTGATTTTCTGTCACGCTTTACTGCATCATGTCGACGATATCGATAGGGTTGTTCAGGAGATGAAACGGGTAAGCAGAAAATGGATTGTATTGCTGGAACCCAACAGAAATAATCCACTGATGTTTCTGTTTTCGTTGCTTGTAAGAGAAGAGTGGAAAGCTATGCGCTTCTCACTTCGTTATATGAAAAAATTTGTGAAGCGAAATGGATTGACAGTCAATAAATCATTTTCGTATGGTATGATCGTACCCAATAAAAGCCCAAAATTTTTATTACCATTCCTACGGTTATTCAACTTCAGACAGCCATTTGGTATGACCAATTTTATTATAGCTTCAAAACCCGATGAAAAATAAAAAGTGGATATTTCGGTTTATTGGGATAATTATTCTTGTATATATTCTCTTTAAAGTCGACTTTAAGGAATATGCCCGGTTTATCGATGATATTCAAATTCCAGGTCTGGTTTATGCCTGTGTAATTATATTATTCATATATCTGGCGAAGTCGTTACGCTGGAAAATATTATTGAAATCACAGGGAATTAAGTATTCTTTTCGTGATACTTTTCTGGCTTTTACAAGTTCGAATTTCATTGCTTTCATAACGCCGGGCAGACTGGGCGAATTTGCCAAAGTATTCTATCTGAAGAGTGATCTGAATATACCTGTATCACGATCCATTTCTTCGGTCATCACCGACAGACTTTTTGATATCTATATATTGCTATGTTTCGGAATATATGGAATCACTACTATTGGAGAAGATTCCGGATTCCTTGTATATCTCTTATTAGTAATATGTCTTATTCTGCCTCTGTTCTTTTTTCATAAAAGAATACTGAATTACTGGGTTAATTTGTTGGTCCGGTTGCCTTTGATATCAAAAGTTGCTTCACGTAAGGATGAAAGCATCCGTCAGTTTAAAGAAGGATTCCTGCAATTATTAAATATCAGACTTTTATATGCTGCACTCATTACAATAATATCATATGCTGCCTTATATTCAGCTGCCTGGTTTATTGCCGGATCCATGAATATCGATCTGAAATTTATCAATATCATATTGGTAGTATCGGTTGCCAACATTCTGTCATTTCTGCCCATCTCTATTTCCGGACTTGGCACACGTGAAGCAGTATTTATATATTATCTGACCGGACTGAATTATTCCACAGAACAGGCACTGGTATTTTCAACCCTGTTCTTCTTTTGCTTTTACATTGTTGGTGGATTGTATGCCTATATTTGTTATATGATCAAACCTGTAAGCTTAAGCCGCATAAAACAGGAGATCCAATGACACCTCTAGGGCATGCTTCATTATCTGTTCTGATTGGGAGCAGGATGAAAAACCAATATTTGATTTCATTACTTGCAGGCAGCTTAATACCTGATATCGATTTTGTACTATTGCCTTTTCGGTTTTTCAATTCAGCACACAGGTATTTTACCCATAATGTTTTCTTTTTAATTATCACAGGTATAATTATGCTTCTCATTTTAAGGGACATAGATTATAAAATGCTACTGCTTTTCCTGGCAGGTGGGTTGCTCCATCTGTTTCTCGATGCTATCCTAGATGCCAATCCCTCAAATGGAATAGGAATTCCCTTGTTTTGGCCTTTTTCTGATGTATATTATTCACCTTTTAATCTTTTGAAGAATAATACTACTACCTATAATTGGAACGAACCGGTGAAATTCTTGCTTTCTTTGTGGAAAATTTATTTGATAGAGTTACCGTTTAATATGGCAACTTTTTTAGTTTATATGAAAAGACAAAAACATGCGATTTAAAGAAAAACATTTTATCATACTGCTTTTAGCGAGTGTTGCAACAATATTTGTTGTTTGGTCCCTTAAATCGGCAGGCTCTCATGCCGGCGCCGATGATTTGTACCATGCACAGATTGCCAAATACTCTTGGAAATATCCCCGGTTGTTACTGGATCATTGGGGAAAACCCTTCTTTACAATTGTAGCATCCCCTTTTGCTCAATTTGGCAATACAGGCACTAAAATGATGAACGTACTTTTCGCATTGCTCAGTGCATTCTTGGCCTACGCTACGGCCCATCAGTTGAAATACCGACCTGCCTGGACTGCAATTCTTATATTACTGTTTGCTCCCATATACACTGTATTGGCCCTTTCAGGAAATATAGAAGTACTGGCAGGATTGATTGCCATTGCTGCGGTATATTATTATTCAAAAGATAAATACATACTGGGTAATATTATACTTTCTTTTGGCTTCTTTGTCAGGAACGAAATGTTTGTATTTATCCCTTTCTTTATTATTTACAGTATACTTCAAAAAAAGTACAAAGCCATTCCTTTCGTACTTACTGGTTTTATTATCTATAGTCTGGCCGGATATTTCTATTACGACGATATTTTCTGGGTTATAACCAGGATACCTTATGGTAGTACGAAAGAGCTGGTGGGTACAGGTAGTCTGCTGCACTATGTGAATGCATCAAAAGTGTTATTTGGAATTCCGGAAACATTTTTACTGGTAGTTGGATTACTAATGATTTTGTACCAGTATGTGGGGAATAAATTTTCATTTAAAAAAATAAATTCATTTGAAATATTTGTGATCCTTTTGCCTTTCCTGGCCTATTTTGCTGGCCATTCCTACTTACACTGGAAAGGGGCCGGAGGCTCGGGAGGTGCTATGCGGGTTATGGCCTCAATAATTCCATTGTCGGCTTTAATTGCCATGAAAGGATTAAGTACAATTTATGAATTCGTCAAGAAGAGAAAAGCAATTTTAGCTTATCCGCTGGTTTTACTCATTTTGTTTTTTATTCTGATCACTCCTGGAAAAGTATATGACATACCGGTATCCGATTTTAAAGATATGGTACTCATGAAGCAGGCAGCCGACTGGTACAAACACTCTGAATATAATGGAAGTTATCTTATTTATGGCGACGAACGGATCACCACGCTTTTAAATATGGATCCTTTTAGTGGGAAACAGGGCAGATGGTATTTGCATGATTCAAAGAAACCTGAAAAGTATATTTCCAATGGATCGATCGCAATTTGGGACGCACACTTTTCGACGAATTTTAATCAGGTTGAGTTGGATGTAATGATGAGCAGTAAATACTATCGGCTGATCCAGGTATTCGAACCGGAAACACCTTTCAAAGTCAGGGGGGGATACGATTACGCTATTTATTTCTTTCAGAAACATTCGGGAGAGGAGCCGGTAAATAACTATAAAGTGCTAAAGGAACTCAGGCTAAAGAAAGCAACATCCTTTAAACTTTTCAAATCGATTGATTTTGAGGATGAAAACATAGACATAGTTCATAAATCAGATAATTCTTACAGTGGAAATAATGCTTACAGGATGACTCAGGAGGAACAGTTCAGTCCCACCATAAAGTTAACAGGCAGAGATTTTTTAAAAATGAAACCAAAACCAATACGAATAAAAGCATCGGTAAAAGTCAGGGTTGACTCTCTGCCCGGAGGTCAGGATATAATCCTTGTATCTTCTTTTCAGCACAAAAACAAATCCTATGCCTATTTTACTTCCGATAGTCTGGTATCCGATACCCTGACCGGTTGGTATACTCTGGAAGTTAAGCATTCCTTACCTGCTATCCGATCAGGAAAAGATGAAATAAAGTTTTATGTATGGAATAAAGGGAATCAGGAATTTGTTGTAGATGATTT
>CAZQCO010000068.1:0-20492 GCA_964592225.1 uncultured Bacteroidales bacterium | reverse complement strand
ATTTTAATAGTAAATCATTGAAAATCATATACTTTATTACATAGATACTAGAATTAAAATAAAACTCTCTTTTACGACGTTAGTTAAAATATGAAAATTATCATACTCTTCGCATTTTTTTTGATCAGCCTGTATACTTTGCTAGTGGTGTTCAGATAGGGGATACCTTATTAATATTTTTACCTCATCCTATTGAACACAGAGTAATTTTAAAATTGACTCTACTGTTGCTTTTCTTGTAGTCGTAAAAGTGCTTCGATGAAATAGTAATCTGCATAGATTACAGGTACATCAACTTCACTATTTTCTGGAAAACTTCCTACACTATGCTTTAATGCAAAATAATTATTTTCCCCGGACTGTGCTAAGTACTTTTTACTACAAAGAGTAGTGAGTATTTTACTGGCAACAGCCAGATATTGCTTATTATCCGTGTACTCTTCCAATTCGAGCAAAGCAGAGGCAAGAATTGCAGCAGCCGAAGCGTCCTTATTTTTTTTCAAGTGATAGGGTGCGAAATAATCCCAGGGTGGAATGCCATCATCAGGTAATTGGCTTATTATATAGTCTGCAATATGTTGTGCCTGAATTAGATAAACAGAATCTCTGGTGTACCTGAAACATAGTGTAAAGCCATACAGGCCCCAGGATTGTCCTCGTGCCCAAGTACTGTTATCAGAAAATCCCTGATGCGTCTGTTTCCCTATTAATCTGCCTGTTAAGGTATCATAATCAACAACATGAAAGCAACTGAAATCGGGACGGAAATGATTTTTTAGTGTGGTATTTGCGTGTTGTATGGCAATTTCTCTGTATAAGGAATCCTTTGTTATTTGCGATACTTCAAATAGGAGTTCAAGATTCATCATATTGTCTATGATTACCGGGAACTGCCAGCGATCCGGTGCCCAGTCCCAACTTTTAATACTGCCAAAAATCGGATTATATCTGGCAACCAGCGAATTGGCAGCATCTATTAGAAGGGATTTGTATTTTTCTTCGCCAGTAATTCGATAAGCTTTTCCGAATGAATTATTAAAAATAAATCCCAGGTCGTGAGTAGATGCATCGAAACGGTGCTCCATTATCTGGTTCTGTGATCTGATGGCTGCATTTTTCCAGAGTGTATCTCCCGAATATTGAAAATACATCCAGCATATACCCGGCCAGAAGCCCTCTGTCCAGTCCAGATCATCAAGTATCCATCTGATTCCATCGGCATTATTTGCCGAGCGCGGAATAGCCATATTTTTAAATGCCTCACTATTCAAAAGTTTCATTTGATCTTCGGTCTTGTACAATACCTGGTCCGGCGCGAATATTTCAGAATTACATGCGACAACAAGGAATGAAATAATCGATAACAGATAGTAGTATTTCATATTATTAGCTTCAATGTTAATGCTAAAATGGTAAATACGATCATTTGTTGATCCAGGATTATTTCACAATATTATATACTATTTTTAATATTGTAACCGTTTTTTACCTGGTTTGACAATCGGGATTCATTAGTTGATTAAGTGTAATCACTTCTCTAATAAACTGAAATATGAAAATAAAATCATATTAGATGAAGAGTATACCAGTATTTATTCTATTTGTATTTTCGATCGCATTGATGAGAATACAGGCACAGACTGTCTTAATCAATGTGAATGCGTCATCAGGAAGGGCACCTATCTCACGCTATATCTATGGTAAAAACAACTGTCTTTCCGATAATCCAGGTAATCCTCTGTCTGCTTCTGAATGGCAATACCTGCGTGATGCGGGAGTTACTTTTTTTCGTGAAAACGGAGGCAACAATGCCACCAAATATAACTGGAGATTGAAACTTTCAAGTCACCCCGACTGGTACAATAATGTATATTCTCATGATTGGGATTATGAAGCTCAGAGTCTGCAGGAAAACCTGTCGGAAGCTATGGGCATGTGGGCCTTTCAGCTTATTGGGAAGTCGGCTTAGAATACCGGTCATAATTTCAACGATTGGGAATATAACAACTCACAGTGGTGGAGCGGAGTAAACCAGAACCTTGCCGGAGGGGGCATTGTCAATCCTTCGGGAGGATCAGATGCACTGGTAGATGGTGATCCCGATCTATATCTGATCAATTGGCCTGCCGATTCTACTATAGGTATCCTGAACCACTGGTTCGGGTCCGGAGGGCTGGGATTGAACAATCAGACAATTTGTTACTGGAATATGGATAATGAATCTGAGATCTGGTTTGGGACGCATGATGATATAATGCCGGTACAGATTTCGGCCGAAGAATTCATGCAGCGTTTTTTTGAGGTGGCCAAAAAAGCCAGGGCTGAATTTCAAGATATAAAAATTGTGGGACCCGTGACTGCGAATGAATGGCAATGGTATAGCTGGAATAACAGTTCAATTCCCTATCAGGGATATAATTATTGCTGGCTGGAATATTTCATTCTCCGGATTGCCGAAGAACAGCAGCAAAGCGGCATCCGTTTACTCGATGTCCTCGACCTGCATTTTTATCCCTATGAAAATGATCCTGCTGATATTATACAACTTCACCGCGTATTTTTCGACCGGACATACGATTATCCCGGTGCCAATGGCGTGAAGCGTGTAAATGGAGGGTGGGATAATAGTATAACTAAAGAATACATTTTCGGACGATGCAACGATTGGCTCAATGAATATTTGGGAAGCGGTCATGGAGTTACTTTCAGTGTTTCCGAAATGGGGATTCAGGATGCAGAACCCAATATAACTGCAATTTGGTATGCTTCCACACTGGGAACCTTTGCCAATGAAGGTGTTGAATTTTTTACACCCTGGTACTGGAATACAGGAATGTGGGAAGTACTGCATTTATTCAGTCGTTATAATCAGGATATACGAATAAATTCTCAGTCGGATCTGGAAGAATATGTTTCTGCTTATTCTTCCCTCAGCTCCGGATTTGATTCATTAACTGTTATACTGGTAAACCGTTCCCTCAATACTACCTACAATTCTGAAGTGGAGCTTTCCAACTTCACTCTGGCGGATGGAAATTATACTGTATTAACACTCTCAGATCTGCCTTCAAACGAAACTTTCGAATCACATACTGAAAATGCTTTGGTAACCCAAACTATAACCGTTAATTCAGGTTCATTTACAATATCGATGCCTCCTCTTTCCATATCGGCGGTATTACTATCAGGAGCCGCTCTGGGTATCGATAATCCAATTGCTAGCCATGCTATCGATGTATATGTATACCAGGATTTTTCAGGAAATGCTGTTATTTCCTATGACTTACCGGTAAGCTCGATGGTACAGATAGAATTATTTGATATTCAGGGCAGAAATCTTGCCCTACTTGAGAATGTAGAGAAGCAGGCAGGTAACAATCAAATTAGTTTTAATACTTCCCATCTAACTCCTGGAATTTATATAGTACGGTTGAAAGCTGGTAACCTATCAGCAACCGGTAAGTTTGTGCACATGAATTACTAATTCAAGGTAAGAGTTGCTTTAACTCTCAAGGATTACCTGGTTTCTTTTTTAATCATAAACTTCAACCGAATTATAAGAAGAGCAGCGATTAACAGGGCACCTACCATAATGTACCATGTCACATTGAATCCAAAGCGGTTAACCAACTGCATTCCGCTGTTGTGTCCAAATATGTGTCCAAAACTAAATGCCATTGTAAATAATGCCATATATTCGCCCGATCTGCCTTTTTCAGCCCTGTCGAGTGCAAATCGGTTCAGAAAGGGGAAATTCAGCATTTCCCCAAATGTCATTAAAATCATACCAATAACCAGTATTCCATTCCACCCTGATAGATTTATTATAAAAAAACTTGATGCAACAAGTAAAGTGCTGGTAAATAAAATGTTGAAAATTGAATGTTGCAAGTGCTCAAAATATTTAATAAGAGGCATCTCAATAGCAAAAATCAGGAATCCGTTTATTGCCATGAGTAGTCCTATGTATTTTTCCGATAATGAGTGAACATCCCGGTAAAAAAGTGGAATGGTTGAGAAGTACTGCAGGAAAGCAAAAGCAATTATCAGAACAATAAGCAGAAACAACAGATAAGGCTTATCCCAGTAGGGAGAATAATCAGTTTTCTTCTTTTGCTGATTCGATTCCTGATGTGTTTTTCTTTTATCAAGCAGGTAGATAAAGAGTAAGCCAGCTAAAATACAGGTAAGTCCGTCGATCCAAAATAATGCTCCATAACCCGATAATGCTATTATCATTCCACCAGCAGCAGGACCCAGTGAAAAGCCCAGATTAATAGCCAGGCGAATGAGAGTTACCGACCGTGTTCGGTTGGTGGGTTTGCTATATGCATTTAATGCGACATAAATTGCGGGGCGCAGGGTATCAGCAACAATCATCAGAAGAAAAATTCCAATACAAAATCCGGCAAAAGAATGTACAAACTGCAGCACTACGAACATAAAACCTGAAAGTAAAAGACTCCAAAAAACCACGGGATAAAAGCCAATTCTATCCGTTAACTTTCCACCCAGCCAGGCGCCAATCACCGAACCCAAACCGAAAACCGACATAGCCCATCCTGCATGCTTAAGAGAAAAGCCCAGATCGGAAGTCAGGTAAAGGGACATAAAGGGGACAACCATGGTACCTGCCCGATTTATGAGAGTAACCAGCGCAAGCCACCATACTTCTTTTCGAAGTCCGTGAAATGATCTGATATACGATTTATAGACTTTATTTACCACCTTATGTGATATAAAAAATCCAGCTATAAGGCTGGATTCGAGTTTGTTGAAATATTACGTCACTAATATTTAAACTTACTGTGAAACCGTGATATAAAATTATTAAATATTATTGTCAGTATTAACCAGTTATTCTTCTTTTGTATATTTATGTATAGTGATCTTATTTGAAAATTTCGTAACTTTGGGCCTACAATAATTACTATATATATCAATATTCTATATCAGGTTATTATCCTGGCAGTATTTGAATATATTATTATTTATAGAGACTTAAATCTACCTTTATCTATTACCAGCTATTTTATTTGTTCGATTTCATTCTAAAAAATGATATAATGAAAAAATTATACTTCTTAGTAATAGTAGCCCATGTACTGGTTATAAACCTGACTGTTCTTGGACAAGGCGAGCCCATTATTCTTGAAGCTGAGGATGCTGATGTGGGATCGGAATTCAATATTCTTACTGATGGCGATATAACGTATATAACAATAGGAACAGACGTTGTGAATACAGGTAATCCGGGCAGGAGTGAGCGAGTACTGACTTTTGAAGTTACATTCCCTGACTCGGGATATTATGATTTTTATGCCAGAGTCAGAGTTGGGTATGCTGCTGATAATGATGACAGTTTTTTCTACGGAACTGATTTTGGAACAATGGATGTGGAATCAGATGATGATTGGATCAGGGTTAACAATATCAGTGGTATAGGTTTTTCAGAACCCGATGAATACGTTTATGGTGTAGGTGGAGCTCCTAATGGAGAATGGAAATGGATGAACTTTTCAGAAAACACGGGTGATGAAACTCCCATTGTTTTTCATGTCGAACCTGATAATCTTACCTTAACCTTCCAGATAGGGGGTCGCGAAAATGGTCTTGATTTTGATAAAATTGCTTTTTGCAATGCTGATTTATACTATACCGTTTCGAATCTTGATAACGGAGAAGCTGGCATTGAAGATCCCCCAATTGAAATAGTTGTTCCTGACGGGCCTCCTCTGGCAACAGGAAAATGCAAGTATTTGGGAAGTGCTTATTCTGAATATCAGGCACTTTATTTTGAACGATTATGGAACCAGGTTATTCCTGAGAATGGAGGTAAATGGGGGTCCGTTGAAGTTGACAGGGATGTAATGAATTGGGATGCTTTAGATTCAGCATACTATTTGGCAAAAAATAATAACTTCCCTTTCAACCTTCATGTACTTTTATGGGGAAACCAGCAGCCAACCTGGATTGAAACACTTACTACCCAGGAACAACGTGAAGAGATTGAGGAATGGTTTGATACATTAGCGGCCAGATATGATGATATTGATGTGGTTCAGGTAGTTAACGAACCCTTACATGCACCACCAAATAGTATCGGTCATGGTAATTATATCGATGCATTAGGTGGTACTGGATCAACGGGCTGGGACTGGATCATTGAAGCTTTTACACTGGCCCGGAACTATTTTCCTGAATCAGAATTGATGATAAATGATTATAGTATAGTTAACAACCAATCAACTGCACAAAACTATATTCAAATAATTGAATTACTGCAGGCTGAAGATCTGATTGATGCAATAGGTATTCAGGGACACGCTTTTTCAACCGGGGCAGCAGCTTCTGAAATGAAAGCTAACCTGGATCTTCTTGCTGAAACAGGTTTGCCTGTTTATGTGACTGAAATGGATATTGCCGGAGCTACAGATGATACTCAATTATCTGAATACCAGAGAATATTTCCTGTTTTCTGGGAACATCCCGCTGTAAAAGGAATCACCCTGTGGGGTTACCGTCCGGGATTATGGATAAGCAATGCTCAACTCTTAAATGCCGATGGATCGGAGCGACCCGCCATGACATGGCTAATAGATTATGTGTCAAATACATATTTTGATGGAGATTGCATTGTAACATCCTTGACAGATGAGCCGGCATTTACCATTACTTTATTTCCCAATCCTGCCATTAACGGTAATTTTACAATCAGCGGGCTAGAGAACATCAGTTCATTACGAATACTCAATCTTAATGGAAGGTTGATCAGTGAACTTGAAGTATCGAACCATACTATGGAAATTCAAATAGAAGCAGCGCCTGGAGTATATTTAATACAATGTATCAGCGGAAAGGGAAACTTGTATAAGAAAATAATTCTAAATTGAAGTACAAGTCACCTAATACTATATAAATTATGTAACATTTTGTTACATAATTTATTAAGCGGGGAAAAAATACTTAAATCTTGTATAGAAAATTTGTTAAAAGAGATTATATTCTGAAAATATTTCTAATTTCATAACCAATTTTGGTTTCACAATTGTTCTTTTTGTGATCCTCAGTCAACATACATTTCATTGTACCTAACACTTTAACTAACATAAAATCACTATGCAAAAAAATTACTTTTATCATATTTGCAAATTGCTGCACTTTTTACCCAAAAAGCGAAGGTAATTTTTGATCTTTCTACTTACGATCCTGTTAATCTTCAGGCTGGTATGACTATTGTGGAAATTGAAGGAGTTAATTATTGCCAGATTATTCTTAATGCATGGAATCCTACATATCAGTTGTTACTATCGAAACAGATGAATATCATACTGATTTTACTACAACCGCCAAATATGGTGCCGGAGTAGCAGGCTTCAATATTACCGAGATCAATACATTCCTTAAACTGGTCAATGCCGATTTTCTGTTGAAATTAGCTCATTAGGAAGTGCAAGTAGTGCTGAGTTTACTGAATATACAGTACCTATTGCTACAACAGGAACGGTAGAAAGAGTTCAAGTAGCTGGACAGGAAACTTTATCTGGTAGCTGGGCTACACTGGTTGGAGATACTTTATGGATTGGTACGGTTTCACTTATTGGTGGACCAGATAATTTAGAACTTACTGACAGTGAACAATTCAGGATTTATCCAAATCCTGTTAATGCTGAACTGAACCTTTTTTGTGCTGAAGAAAGTATTCAGATTATTAGTATTACCGGAACTGTTGTTCGGAATATTACTAATGTAGATTTAATATATGTTGCCGATCTGGCCGACGGATTTTATAGGATTAAAGTTCAAACTAACAATGACAATTATTCCGACACATTTATTAAGGAATAATGTGAATATTACTTGCAGGTAAAAGGCCTTCAATAATAAGAAGCCTTTTTTTATACCTGATCAAGACAATGCTGTAAACTTAAGTATAACTATTTGTATCTCAGTATATTTATTCTTTGAGAATTTGAATTTTGGTATAAAAACGCGGTGTTTTTATAAATTTCATTTAACTTTATTGCAAATTATTTAATTATTAATATGAAAGAAGGTAAAGTAAAATTTTTTAACGAATCAAAAGGTTACGGATTCATTAAAGATAATGAAAGCGGTGAAGAGCATTTTGTTCATGTCAGTGGACTGATTGATCGTATCACTGAAGGTGATGAAGTAACATTTGAGCTTCAACAAGGTAAAAAAGGATTAAATGCTGTCAATGTAAAAAAGGTTGGATAAATAAAGGATCGACATACAGTTTAATCTTGTGCTCCGTTTTTTGCGGAGCTTTTTTTTTTACTACTTAAAGTCTTTTTTTAATTATTCTATTTCTGATCATTAATAGTTAAAATTAACCCGGTCATATTTTAATAAAAAACGATAACAATCCTTTATATTTCTAAACAAAAAAAATGAGAATTATTCTTTCATAATCTGAAAGTATCATTTCTATATTTTATGCCCAAAAACTTCCTTAATTCGGTCGGTTCCCGGTGAGATAATTGTACCTCTATCACCGGAAACTAATTTTTCAAGATCGGTAATTGCTCCAATAGCAGCCTTTTTTCGCGTTTTTTCAGCAAACCAGCAAGCTGAAATCACTTTAGGTCCCATCGAACCTGAGGCAAAATTTAAATGTTTCAGATCGTCATAGCTTACATTTCTTAGAGCTTTTGCCTGAGGAGTTCCCCAGTTTTCGTATACCGCATCGGAATCAGTTGCCATAATATATAAGTCGGCATTGAGTTCCTTTGCCAATAATGCCCCGGCATAGTCTTTATCGATAACAACCTCTACTCCTGAAAGTATTCCTTCATCATTATACATTGTGGGTATACCGCCACCACCTGTACAAATTACTATTGTACCTTTTTCAAGCAACCACTTAATTGGGCGAAGCTGAAAAATTCGCTGAGGAATAGGCGAGGGCACAACCCTGCGCCATTTATTGTTCTCTTCACGCATTACCCAGTTCTTTTCCTGCATTAACTTTTTGGCATCTTCTTCCACAAATTCCGGTCCTATGGGTTTTGTCGGATTCTGAAAGGCAGGATCGTCTTTGTTAACCTCAACCATTGTCAGAATACTGGCAAAAGGTTGTTCGAAAGGCAGGATATTTCCCAATTCCTGCTCAATTATATATCCAATCATACCTTCTGTTTGAGCACCCAGTACATCGAGAGGAAAAGCATCCTCTCCACTGAATACAGAAGCTTGGAGTGCAAGCAAGCCTACTTGTGGACCATTGCCATGAGAGATAATTAACTCATGATCACTAGCCAGGGGAGCAAGTGCTTCAGCCGCTATACGTATGTTCTCGCGTTGATTTTTTGCAGTAAGCGGCTCACCTTTTTTAAGCAGCGCATTTCCGCCCAGTGCTATTACAATTCTCATTTAAATAGGATATAATGAATGAAATTACATTATTTATACTGATTTAAATAAGATAAAAATCAATAGTTGTTTATTTGGTAAAACCAAGAGAAATATCTGTTAATCATATTTAGCATAAATTGCATATCTACTATTACTAAGTTCAACACTCATTTTAGGCACAAAATATATATTTTTGAGGATGAAGTTTCCTGTTCAACATAAGGTTGGTTTCTTTTCCGGAATAATTTTATTCTTTATTATTCTGATAATCCCTTTTGGTACAGGTTTAGGAAATATTGCCCGCTATACGGCGGCATGTGCTGTATTAATGGCTGTCTGGTGGCTAAGTGAGGCTATTCCACTGGCAGCAACAGCTCTGTTACCTCTGGTTCTATTTCCTTTACTAAAAATTTTACCTGCAGGAGATGTTGCCCAATCGTATGCCGATAGTAACATATTGCTCTTTCTGGGTGGCTTTTTCATAGCTTTTGGTATGCAACGTCATAATCTTCATAAACGAATAGCTCTCAACATCATTAAAATACTAGGTACTTCTCCACGAAAAATAGTGTTGGGATTTATGGTTGCTACAGCCTTTCTTTCCATGTGGATATCAAACACAGCTACAGCCATGATGATGCTGCCCATTGGAATAGCTGTGATTGAGCATATAAAACCTTTTATCAAGGTCAATCAGATAAGTAATAAACCTAATGGAAGAAGGGATAATATCGGGATTGCTCTTATGCTTGGTATTGCTTATTCGGCCAGCATTGGTGGGGTAGGTACACTGGTAGGTACGCCTCCCAATATAATATTTGCAGGAGTTGTGAAAAATATGTTTCCCGCTCTTCCTGAAATAGATTTTGTACGATGGCTGGGAATCGGAATGCCGATTGTACTGGTCTTTCTTCCAATAACATGGTTGTACCTTGTATATATTGGTGCACCGGTTGTGAAAACCAATATCCCGGGAGGAAAAGAAATAATTAAAAGTGAACTAAGTACATTGGGAAAAATGAAGAGAGGGGAGTTGCTTACTTTGATAGTTTTTTGTATAACTGCCCTGGGGTGGATATTCCGAAGAGATATTGCTATTGGAAATTTTCAACTAACAGGATGGGCATCATGGTTGGGAATTAGCAAATATATAAATGATTCTACAGTTGCACTTATTGGAGCACTCCTTCTTTTCATCATACCCTTGAATCTGAAAAAAAATGAGTTTATACTAAACTGGGAATGGGCCCAGCGAATTCCCTGGGGTATTTTAATCCTTTTTGGAGGTGGTTTTGCGCTTGCAAAAGGATTTGAATCAAGCGGACTAGATCAATGGATAGGAAGCTCCTTTGGCGCTATCGGCAATATTTCACCATTAATAATTGTTGTTGTTGTTTGTTTGTTGCTGACTTTTCTTACTGAGATTACATCCAATACAGCTACAATAACTATGATACTACCTGTTTTGGGCGCATTGACTGTTAGTCTTGGACTAAATCCATTTATTTTAATGGTACCTGCCACTATTTCAACTTCGTGTGCATTCATGATGCCTGTGGCAACTCCTCCCAATGCTATTGTTTTTGGAAGTGGTTATCTTAAAATCCAGGATATGGCAAGGATAGGATTCACGCTAAATTTAACCGGCATTATCATTATTACAATTCTCATGTATTTCTGCGCATTTCCACTGCTTGGCATTGCACTGTCCTAAATATTTATAGCTAAAAACGTAATCCCATAACCAGAATATCGTCTGTTTGATCCATTTTACCTTTCCAGGCTGTCAATACTTTTTCGAGATGTGCTTCCTGTTCCCTTAACGGCTTTTTATAGATAGTTAACAGTTCATCTTTGAACTTTGAGAACATGAAACGATCTTTGGTTTCCTGACCAATCTGATCGATGAATCCATCAGTAGTTAGATATATCATATCACCTGGTTTAAGTTTAACTGACTTTGAAGTAAAGGGTTTTGTCAACCTATGATATCCAATGGGTACACGATCACCTTTAATTTTTTCCAGCTCACCGTTCCTGATCAGGTATAAAGAATGATAGGCAGCAGAAAATTGTAGTTCTTTTTTCTCCAGATCGATTATCACTAATGTAATATCCATTCCATCCATTGAGTCAGATAAACCCTGTTTTTGATGCAATGCTTCTACAAGACGATCGCGCAATTGTGTAAGAATTTCATGTGATTCAAGCGGTCGTTCGATCGAAATAATTTCATTGAGTATAGCAATTCCTAACATGCTCATAAATCCACCTGGAACTCCATGACCCGTACAATCGGATACAGCTACTACAGTTTTATTATAATGGGTTGCCACCCAGTAAAAATCGCCTCCAACAACCTCCCTGGGTTTATTCAGAATAAAATATTCAGGAAGAACACGCTGAGTGTATTTTTTTGGTGGTAAAACTGCCTTTTGAATTCTTGCTGCATAAGATATTCCGTCGGTAATATGTTTTTTCTGATCAGCGACTAATTTATAGGCTTTATGTGTTAAACGATATTGTCTTGTAATTACTACGGAAAATATCAGAATTAATAAACTGCCTATTACAATAAAGATAACGATTACACGAGTTCTTTTCAATTGCTGCATTTTGTTGTCCATCTCCAGTTGCATAATCTGCATCTCCTTGTGGTTGCGATCAGCTTCATATCGGGCAATACGGTTTTGCTTCTGCAACTCACGTTTCAATGTTTTAACTGTAATTTTACTGGACTCGTATTGTTCCCGCAGTTCAATAAGCTGCATTGTCTGGCCCGAAAATTCATACCTCGACTGTGTATATTCTCTGTATTTTTCAAAGGCTTCTTTGTACCTGCCCATTGATGCAAAGGTTTTAGCAAAGGCTTCCAGATTCCTCCAGATCACTAATTTATAGTTCGCTTCTTCAGCTACTTGTTGACTCGAATTATAGTACTCAAGTGCCTTTGAAAATTGTTTTAAAGCAAAGTAAGAATTGCCTATATTATGTAGGGTAGTAGCTATGCCTTCTTTAAAAAATAAATCAGTTTTTATATTCAATGATTTTTCATAGTATTCAATAGCTTTATTGAATCTCTTATTGTTAAAGCTGACATTACCCATATTATTTAATGTGATTGCCTCGAGCTGAAAATTATTAGTCTCACGTGTGAAATTCAGCGATCTTTCAAAGTATTCAAAGGCTCTTTCATATTGATTCATACTATAATACGCAGCTCCCATACTATTTAAACCCGAGGCCATTTCGTCTTTATTCTCTAACTTTACATCAATTAAATAAGATTTTTCGAGTTCCTCGATAGCCTTCTTATAATTGTTTTGTTCGAAATATAGGGTACCGATTCTTTTGTAAATTTCACTTGTGCCTTCTTTATCTCCCATTTCATTCTTTATTACCAGCGATCTGTTGAAGCTTTCAATAGCCTCGTCGTAACGGTATGTGTTTTCATATACTGTACCGAGGCTTGTTAGAATTTCAGCGCTCTGAGCTGGATCATTAATTTCTTCCGATATTTTCAGGGATTGTTCAAAGGTCTGAATAGCAGTAGTATAACTGCCTGAATCGTATAAAACACTTGCAATATTGCACATTACTTCAGCTTCACCTGGTTTATCTTTCAGTTCCCGCTTTATTATAAGTGAACGGTTGTACGATTCGAGCGCTTTAGCTAGTTCAAAATCACTTTGGTAGACCTTTCCAATTTCTGTTAATATATGAGAAGAACCTTTTTTGTCACCTGCCTGTATTCTTTCTTTCAAAGCTTGTTCGAGTTGCTGTACATTATCTGCTGTTTCATTATCAGTATTAGTCAATCGCTGTATAGCTTCAGATGTAGATTCTATATCATCTAATTGAGTTATAAGTCCAGGCACTATATCTCTTTTCGTAACTTCCTGTTCCATTGTAGTAAATGGCATGCTTTCAGGAATGATTTGTTGAGTATCCTGCTGGTTTTCAGTTTCATCAATGAAATCTGTATTGTCTGAATGTTTATATTCCGCTGTTGAATTTTCAAAATGTTCCACTTCCTGTACTTTAATAACGACAGAATTTTCAGCTACTGCTTCTATTTCTTTATCTGACTCCTGTCTTATAATGCTGTCAATCTTGTGGATCATCTGTTGAGCATATACCTTACGAGGAAAAATTGTCAGAGCTTCAGAATAATATTCTAATGATTGTCTATAATCTCCCGCAATAAAAAAGGAATCTCCTTTATTAATACTTTCTTCAAAAAGTGAGTTCTTGATCATCCAGGCATATGATTTTACAGAGTCAATTTCAAATAATTTTTCAAGAGGGTATGCTTCTTTAGGCTTATAGATCAATGCTTTCTGGTAGTATAGATTAGCCTCATCCCAGTTATATTTTCTGAAAAATTCATCAGCCTTATGCAAAGCTTGCTGGTAGCCTTCTGCCACTGTATACTGATTTTTAAGTAACTTTTTCGCTGCTTTAATTTGTTTGTCTCCATAGTTATCATCATTACTATATCTCTGCGTCCCATAGTACACAATTATTGCCTCTTCATAATTCTGTTTATTAAATAGAGAATCAGCTTTTTGCATTTCAGACAAATAAGCTATTTTCCGTAAGGTATCAATATCCGCGATTACTGCGGCAACTATAGGTTCAATTTCTGCCCTGTAGCTTCTATCTTCCAGAAAGCCCCAGTATTCAGCATCAAATATATACTTTGCAAGAGGTGCTTTAAATTCATCAATTGTTAAACCCGGCATAATTTTATAGAGAGTAAAATCGGGTTCCCATAAAATATCAGCACCGTAGGAAATAACATCCTCCGGAACATGGGTATCAATATGAATAGTCTCCTTCAGATATCCTTCTTTAGCAATCTCTATATAATATTCACTGTTAAATTGGAGTGAAAATCCGTAGGCACCCATACGACCGGTTACCCTATTTTCAATGATTTCATTGCCTTGTACTACTTTCACAGATACACCACTAATTCGTTCATTGTCAGACTTAATAGCTCCAAATGCGACTATCTGATTTTTAGCAGGTTGAAAATGATAAGAGATGAAAAGAAATGAAAGCAAAAGAATAATTGCCGGTATAAGTAATTTCTTCATGCCTTTGAAGGTTTGATTTGAATTAAATTTAAGAATAAAATAGAAACAGCTTACTTTTTTAATTCAATACTAATTTTAAAACATATTTTTTCTGTTTATATAAATGCTCCCGATAATTATTAATACTTTAATTCTTTTGTTAAATTAGAGAGATAACCAAAATCCGGCAGACAAATGAATAAAACTTTTAAAATCAAGGGAACTTATGATACTCCGGTAGTTGATTTTGATCCGGGGAAGGGTATCTTTAAAATAAGCGGACGATCACTACCTGCCAGCTCTTTTAATTTCTACTCGCCTGTTTTAGAGGAGATTATAAATTATATGAAAAGCCCACAACCTATAACGAAATTTGAATTTAAAATGGAGTTTATAAGTTCATCTTCAACAAAAATATTCCAGGAAATATTTTATAAACTTGACAAGGCACACCAGAAAGGAACAGAAGTACTTGTGAAGTGGTACTATAAGTTTGGCGACGATGATATGAAAGAACTTGGAGATGATTTGAGAATGGATACTTCTTTCCCATTCGAATATATCGCATTCGAGTGATACAGAAACATAGTTCTGTTTTTTATTCGAAAACGTTTTTCTTAAGATAATCGAGTTGAAAATCCTCAATTATCGCTTTGAAGACTTAAAATAAAAAGAAATATTTGATGTACCTGGATGATTTGAAAGAGGATGTGCTACGATGCTCAAAGTGTGAGTTATCAAAAACCAGGAATAATGTAATCTTTGGTGAAGGCAATACAAAGGCCCGAATATTTTTAATTGGGGAGGCACCTGGCAGAGATGAAGATCTACAGGGACATCCGTTTGTAGGACTTTCAGGAAAATTACTCGATAAAATATTTGAAGCCTGTGGATTTAACAGGAATGAGCATATCTATATTAGTAACATTCTTAAATGCAGACCACCGGGTAACAGAACCCCTTCTCCTGAAGAAATTGAGAAATGCCTTCCCTTTTTAAAACAACAAATTGAACTGATTAAACCCAAAATATTGGTTTTATTAGGCGCCACAGCATTAAAAAGTCTGATGGACCCGGGCATGAAAATTACAAAAGTGAGGGGCACGTGGTTAAACTGGAATAACTATTTAACCATACCAGTTTACCATCCCTCGGCCTTACTGAGAAATCCTGCACTGAAGCGTGAAACATGGGAAGATTTCAAGAAAATAATTTTTAAATACCGTGAGATAGAAGATCCTCTCCATTATTCACCACATGTATAGAAGTGAAATTCAAATTTATCTGAAAAATGAGCTGAGTTATTTTCAATGTAAAATTCTTATGCTCAATTCTCGGATTGTAAAGAATATATCCCTAACTTAAAAAATATGTTTTAACTATTTATAATTTTTCATTTATGTATAGTCATCTCAGTGAACAATATAAGCAGAAATATGGTGTTTTGGATGAGATTGATATTAAAGCTTATAAAGATATTATCGGTGTTAAGGAGATTGATAGCCTCAAACAGACAGCCGGAAAACTGGAAAATAAAAAATGGGCACATGTTAACTCTACTTTTACCGGAGGCGGTGTAGCCGAAATGTTGAACAGTGTGATACCTATAGCCCGCGGTTTGGGTCTAGATTGTATTTGGTACTGCATTGAAGCCTCGGATGATTTTTATATTGTAACAAAAAAATTTCATAATATCATACAGGGACTCGACCAGTATTTCACAATAGAAGAGCTGCTGGATCTTTATGTAAATACTAACCGAAGGAATTTTGAGAATAATCGCATTATTTCTGATTATACAGTAGTCCACGATCCACAACCCTGCGCTTCAATTGTACATGGCGAATATGAAGGAAAGCTCGTGTGGCGCTGTCATATCGATACATCTGAAGCTAATGACCTGATCTGGAATTTTTTACTGCCCTACATTAATAATTATGACGGAGTTATATTTTCACATCCCGATTTTGTCAAGAGAGGAGTGAAGAAGCCGGTGTTTCAAATTCCTCCGTCTATCGATCCACTTACAATCAAGAATCGAAAAAAAACTACTAAGGAATCACTCGAAGTATTAAGTGATTTATTGAATGAACATAATATCGATCCCGAAAGACCCATAATACTTGCCGTATCACGCTACGATATACATAAAAACCAGGAAACCATTGTTAAAACATTTAAAGAGCTTAAAACTGACCGGGAATGTGCAAAATTGAAGCCTATACTCATCATTGTTGGCAACTCAGCCACCGACGATCCTGAAGGTATGGAAATGTATAAGAAGATCACCAATTTAATTGATGATGACGAGGATATATTTGCTTTACTCAATATTCCTAATAACGATGAAAATATTGGAGCTCTGATGCAAATAGCTGATGTTTTTGTACATATTTCTACTAAAGAGGGATTCGGTCTTGTTGTTACAGAAGCTATGTGGCAGGGGACTCCGGTAATAGGCAGCAGTGTTGGAGGTATCAAACTGCAGATTATTAACGACAAAACAGGGTATCTTGTGAATCCTTTCGAAACAGATAAGATCAAGATCTATTTAAAACATTTACTTACGCATCCTGAAGAAAAGGAGAGGCTTGGATACAATTCCGTAGAGCATGTGAGAAGTAATTTTCTGATTACAAGCCTGATAAAACGTCACCTTATTCTGATGAGTTTTTACCTGGGAATCGATTATCCCTGTTTTAAACTATAGAAAACAATTTATTTGTTTTCATACTCATTTACCGAATAATACTTTGCGAAGTGAAGCTGTTCTCTCTCTGCTCAATATAGTCGTAAGAAATAATTGAATTTAATATTTTATTAATATCGCTTTATCATAAAGCTTTAACTCTGGCTTTGAGTGGTTTTTGGAAAGCTTATAATATTCTTATTGATTACACAGAGTATATTGTTATAAAGCATTATCCTCTTCTTATCATTTTCGTCAATTTTAACTTCCAATTCGAGATCACTTTTTTTCAGATCAACAGAAATCCGGGAAGGTTTTTCTAAAAATTCCCAGATAGGTATACCCACCTGTTTCTTTCCGGATTCTTTTTCAGTCCAGCGAAACATTCGGTCCTTTTTAATATACAGTAACCACTTTTCACATATCATTACATTTAGCTCTTCGTTATCGGTAAGAACAAGCAAATTCTTAACAGAAGACAGAATTTCTGTGGATACATCTTCAAGAATCAGGGCATCGTTGTGTACAGCATACAAGTTCTGTTTGCGTGCATTATTTACTGATTTAAAGTTTGTATCCATCAGAAAGCATTTCTGACCCGTATTCACTTCTATTATTTTCGCTATTCGACGGGATAAACGGTGGGCACCTACTATTAGCCATCCATTTTCCTCGTCAATTTTTAAACCTAAAATTTTTGATAATGGATCGGCTGTAAGTCCCTGAATTATGACTGTAAGAATAATTATGCTGTACACAAATATTTCAAGAAAGGTTGCATTCCCATCTCCCAGTTTTCTTAGTTCGAGTGCGAACAAGGAAGCAATCGAAGCTGCAACAATCCCACGGGGAGCAATCCATGAGAGAAACAACTTTTCTCTGAAATTTAACTGACTTTTATAAGCACAGATAAAAATGTTAACAGGCCGTATGAGAAAAACAACGAAAGCAATAAGCAGTAATTCCTTCAAACCTATATTAAGAAAGTAAACGATCTTAAGGTTTGCTGACAGGATGATGAATAAGATAGCGAGTGCCAGTTCTGAAAGTTCTACCTTGAAATGTTTGATATTACTGAAACCGTGTGGTTTTTTAATACCGAAAGTGATGCCGGCAACCACCACGGCTAGTAGCCCCGATTGATAAGAAATATAATTTGATATGAAATATAATAAAAAAATAAAGGATAATGTGAAAGTTATATTATGTGCTACCGGGATTACTCTTTTTTTAAACAGATAGTATAATAACAATCCACCAGTTAGTCCGATACCTGTTCCGGTTATTAGTCGGATCGAAAAACCTATAAGTTGGTTCAGATTCGAACCTTCGATAGTTAACCACTCGAAACACAGAAGGGCAATAAAAACCCCTATAGGATCAATCAACACTGCCTCCCAATTAAGAATGTGTTTAAGTTTCTTTTCCACATGAATACGCTGTAATAAGGGAGATATAACTGTTGGCCCGGTTACTATTATCATACTGCCGAGAAGGAGGGAAAAACCATAGGAATATCCTAATAAAAATCTGGCCGCCAATGCGGTAAGAAGCCATGTGATAAGTACACCCAGACTAAGAAGTTTCCTAATCAGGTTTGGGGCTTTTTTATATCCCTGGATTTCGAGTGACAAACCTCCTTCAAATAAGATGATGCCAATGCAAATTGATACAATAAATTTCAGGCCTTCATCTAATGTCGTAGGATCAATAACATTTGCAACCTCTGGCCCAAGAACTATACCTCCAATTAAAAGGGTAATGATGGCTGGTATCCGAAGTCTATACGCAATAATTTTTAATATAGCGCCTGCAAATGCAGCAATAATGAGGGTTTTGAAGAAGATTTCCAATATGATTAGAATTTGGTTCTGGATAATATTGAAGTTTAATTTAAGAAAATTGTCGGATTAATTACTGATAACGAGCAGATATTTGCCCTATTCAAAATACAGAATAACGATGAAAAAATGGGTGCTCTAATGCAAATAGCCGATGTTTTCATACATATATCTGCCAAGGAGAAATTAGGTCAGGTTGTCATATAAGCAATTTGGCAGGGAACTCCCGTAATTAGCAGCAACGTGGGAGGTGTTAAACAAAGATAAAACAGGGTACCTTGTGAATCCGTTCGAAATAAATAAGATCAAGAACTATATAAAACATTTGCTTACCCATCCTGAAGAAAAGGAAAGGCTTGGATACAATACCATAGAACATGTAATAAGTAATTTTCTGATTACAAGCCTGATAAAACGTCACCTTATTCTGATGAGTTTTTACCTGGGAATAGATTATCCCTGCTTTAAACTGTAATATCCCCAATTATTGTCAGGGGTAGAGGCAGAATATTTAACACATTTATTAATCCAATATATTCATGTGAAATTTGAATTAATTGTTACTAATTTACTGATTTTAAACAAATTAAAAATTCTATTTTTATATTAAATAAAGCATAATATGCTAACCTGATTAGCTGAACTAAAAAAGGCTGTCCCATCCGACAGCCTTTCATCATTCCAATAATGTTTTCTAATTTATCGGACGACTACTAGCTTATATGTCGCTGAATGTAAAAGAGAAGTGACCAGTAAATAATATACTGCCGGTTGCAGATAACTTGTATTGATAGTGAAATTTAACTTCTCATTTGCTATCTGCGGCGATAAGTTGCTCTGAATTATAGATCCGCTTGCAGATACCAGATCGACTCTTATAATATCACCTTCGCGGGCGACAATTTCAAAGTTTGCATGATCAGTAGCCGGATTAGGATATACTCTTTCCTGAAGATCTGCCATCTCAGCTGTAACAGTAACAGGAGGATCATAGTTCCATCCTGCCAGGGAGGAAAACATCCACCAGGCTGCATAGGCTTTCAGATTGGCATTCAAAGGCTCACTGTGTGCCGATCCGCAGAAATACCAGTCGACTCCCTGTGTATATGAATTTTGGTATTCTACTGCCCAGTTACCGATGCTGTCGCCGCTTTCATTATAATAATCGCAGGCATCATCGGCATTATTTTTATAATTTGTCCCGTCGGGACTAAAACTTTCAATATCGGCAAAATCGAACAGCACTTTATTATTATTCAGGCAATAGGATCGTATCGAATCATTTGCAGCATTTACATTTTCCCTGTCCCAGTAATTCAGGTGACCTGTCATATAAACGAAAGTAATTTCCGGATAATCATTTTCCAAAGAACTCATGGGTTCCAGAAATTCATCCCACAGAACTCCATTACTGTATTTACTACCTACCTGGCCGCACCACGACCACATAATGACATTTACATCAGCATTTGCCGGATCATCAAGGTATGCAATAGTATTGTT
>CAZQCO010000067.1:11394-20717 GCA_964592225.1 uncultured Bacteroidales bacterium | reverse complement strand
AGGCCTTGTATCTGGTATGTTGTAAAATATTGGGAGTAAAACCCGGATCGGATCCGGAAACGATACGGAATGCCTACCGCAGAGCGGCTAAGGAACTGCACCCCGATGTAAATACTTCTGATCGGGCTCATGAATATTTTGTGATCCTTCAAAATGCCTATCAATACCTGGTCAGGCATCCCTATTCAAAAGAAGAGGCGATAGTATTGCAACAGGCCGAGAGAATGAAAAATCACCTCAGGAATAAAAGAGCCAGTGTAAATCAACAGGCGCTGAGAAATATTATTGCAGAGCGCTATACTTTAACGGAAGTGCTGAATAATTCTCTTACAGCACGGGTTCTTTACATCGTATTTCATGTGCTTTTTCTTTCCGTTGGCCTTATCCTTATTTTCCGGTCGGTTTACGATGCCCTGTTTTTTACGCTTCAGGACAGGACTCATATTTTTTCAGCCTACTTTACAGTAGTCGTTGGTTTTATATTCGGTATTGTGATTACGATGATCTTTCTCTATACAGGCATTATGTTTATTCGTAATCGATGAATAAGACTATGAATGGGGAAGTACCGGTTAGTTTCTGAGTTCCAAAGATGCCTGTTAATTAGGTTTTTCTCATACTATTTTTTAAAATTGTTAATCATTAAAAATTTCTAATATGATCGTGACCTTTGTACATGTGTGGGTGAAAGCTGAAAAGATTCGGGATTTCATTGAGGCATGTAAAACGAACCATCGGGAATCGGTTAAGGAGCCCGGTAACCTGCGGTTCGACATTTTGCAGGACGCCTCCGATCCCGCGAAATTTACCCTCTATGAGGCCTATGAATCGGAAGAAGCTTCAAAAGCCCACAAAGATACTCCACACTATGCCAACTGGAGAAATACCGTGGCCGACTGGATGGCAAAACCCAGGGAAGGAGTAAAACATACAATTATCTGTCCGCTCGATAAAACGAAATGGTAAAAAACATTCCATATTTTCAGCTTACCAGGTTGCCCATGCTGTACTTTGGCAATGGATCGGTAAATCAGCTGGAAAAGCTGCCTCCTGCTTATGGAAGAGAAGTGTTGTTGGTGACTGGAGGAAAATCGTTTGAAACATCGGGCACTCAGTATACCATTGAACAATTGCTTACGAAGGGCAATTGCACCTGGGCACGCTATGCGGTGAGTGGAGAACCATCGCCTGCTATTATTGACCGCGCTGTTGAAATGTTCAGTAAAAGAAATTTTGATTTGGTAATAGCCACTGGTGGGGGAAGTGTTATAGATGCCGGAAAGGCTATTGCCGCCATGATGCTTGAAGAAGGTAGTGTTAAGACTTTTCTGGAAGATGTGGGTATCAAAAAACCTTCGGGAAACCGTTTAGCGTTGATTGCAATTCCTACCACGGCAGGCACGGGGAGTGAGGCTACGAAAAATGCCGTTATCTCCGAATTCGGTAAACAGGGTTTTAAAAAATCGCTTCGTCACGACAACTATGTACCGGATATTGCCATTGTCGATCCTCTGCTTACTCATAGCTGTCCGCCCGAACTAACCGCAGCCAGCGGGATGGATGCCTTCACCCAGTTACTGGAATCCTACCTTTCAACAAAAGCCAATCCTGTAACCGATGCCCTGGCCTTCTCAGGTATCGAAGCTATAGCCCGTTCGCTGAAGAAAGCCTGTCAGCAAGGAACCGACGAAAACGCGCGGGCTGATATGGCTTACGCTGCCTTTCTTTCGGGAATAACTCTGGCCAATGCCGGCCTGGGCGTTATCCACGGATTTGCCCAGCCGCTTGGGAGTCTCTTCCCGGTGCCTCACGGAGTGGTTTGCGGAACATTAATGGCGGTTGTTAATCGTTACTCGGTGAAAAAGCTCAGGGAAACAACTTCCGGTCATTGGGCTTTACAAAAGTATGCAGCTATCGGCCGGATATTTTCCAATCGGTCAATTGTTTCGGATAAAGAAGCTATTGATGTTCTGCTGGAAAAGATAGATCGTCTGACGGAAGAGCTTACAATTCCCCGTCTTTCACAATTCGATATAAGTGAAGCTGATCTGGATAGTATTGTTGAGCAAACCTCTCTGAAGAATCATCCGGTTAATCTGACAAAAGAAGAGCTTATAACAATCCTAAAAGAAAGGCTTTAAACCATTTTTTTATCATTATTTTATTTCCGTTTGTCAAAACAAAGAATATTTTCATCGTTTACCCTCATCATGTTATAATTAAAGCATAGAGTTTTATTTATTATAGCTAAATCTACATTAAATCAAGCTGTTACTTAAAATAAAATTGTATTCAAAGAAATAATTTTTTCAGCAATTACATATGAAACATACGTAATGTAACTTCTTTAGGGTAAACTGTAGTCTATAACTGAAAACCCTTAACCTGTTTAGCCGTATTTATTTATGGTCAATGTATAACCTAAGTAAATTATAACCTTAATAACCTATTGTTTGATGTCACATACTTCATTCATCGGTAAACAATGTACGGGCATACATATGTGCAGAAGGTATATGCTTTTACTTATTCTGATTATGTCAGTAGCAGCTACCAATTGGGCACAGTATATTAGTATTGATAATCATACAGGAAGCTGGAACGATGATGAAAGCTGGATGGGAAATGAATCGCCCGGAACAAGTATAAATGACGAAGATATTGAATGTTATGGGTGGCTGACAGCCGAAAACTGTCTGGATTACAATAATGGTCAGTTCCGGATTCATGATACCCTGGTGGTTTATGGTACATTTGCACTTTTGAATAAAAGCCAGCTATTTATTGAACCCGGGGGTATTTTAATCGTATTCGGCGATTATTATTCCAATAATAAGGTTGAAGTTGAGAACAGCGGTCACCTTATTGTTACCGGCGAGTTTAAAATGCAGGGCTCCGATAACCAGGGATTCTTTCACAATTCAGGCGGTAAGGTATTCCTGTTCGATAACGAGCCTGAGATAAAAGGCGGTCCGAATTATAACGATCTTGCCTGCGATGATACTTCAGGCTTTCCGTTAAATTGCGGCTATGGAAATGAATGGGATCTGGCTGCAGATCCGGTTAATGATTTCTTCTCCGGTTTCGGTTACGATCCGGAAAACGATACAATACCAGCATCCTGCATGATGGTCTCTTTTGAGGCGGACAGAGTAGAAGTGTGCCAGTCCGATACGGTTACATTCGTGAACCTGTCGATTGGCGTGCCCGTTAGTGCAGAATATACCTGGGATTTTGGCGATGGAGCATTTCCCCGAACACTAACTGGTACGGGTCCGCATAAAATTGTCTATGATAATTCCGGGTTGAAAGATGTAGGGCTTACAGTAACAGATGAAGAAGGTGTGTCGCTAGTCAATAGGCAGGAGGCCTATATTAGGGTAGAAGAAATACCTGATCTGGATATGAGAGATACTTCGCGTTGTGGTACAGGTGAAATCCTTTTTCGCGCAAGTTCAGCAAACGGTGACATAATCCAGTTTTCAACCGACGAAGGTGAAACCATTTTATATGAAGACAATAGTGATCCTTATGAATTTTCGGTATATGTGGAAGAATGGCACAGAAAAATTGTATGGGGACGGGCTATTGATACTGCCACAGGTTGTATGACCAAATGGGATCAGACAGCCAATTTATATGCGTATCCGGTTCCTGATGCCAGCATTGTTGGCGATTCAATTCTTTGCAATGGGAATGAACTCTATTTAACTACTGGTCAGGACGAATTCATCGAACGATACCTATGGCACGATGGAAGTACTCTCGATTTTTATAGAACCAACAGGGAGGAAGTGGTTTCTGTTACTGTTTGGAACAATCTTGGTTGTGAGGATACCGATACATTGATCATTGAAAGTTGTGAACAAAAAGATTTGTTTTCGACCACGATTTATGCCTTCTCGCCCAACGCTGACGGAGTGAACGATTACTGGATACTGGAAAACATTGAAGATTATCCCGAAGCAAAAATATGGATCTATAATGCTGCAGGAAAACTGGTATTCTATTCTCCGGGTGGCTACCAGAACGATTGGGATGGCACCTGTAACGGGCAAGTCCTGCCGATGGACAGTTACTATTTTCTAATAGATTTCAGCAGGTATAACAAAAATGCAGTTACAGGTCTTGTAACGCTTATATATCTGTATTAACTTCAAACAAATACCGGTTAATGCGGCCAGACAATGACTTCCTGTTTAAATACTATTGTGAGCTTATTTGTAAAGTCATTCCGAACTCCCGTCCGAACGGGTCATCCGGGCAAGCGTTTCGGAACCTGAAGTTTAAACGAGCGGCTACTGAACCACTTGTCCGCCGAAGCTTATCCGCAGGAGGAAGTTCAGTATGACTTCATAATATAATAAGGTGTTAATGCTAATCCTCCCTGATAAAATAACCTCCAGATTCGTCCGAACTTCGAGTTGTTATTAACCATTACTGACCTATCGAATTAGATGATCAAAATCCATAAAAACATGAGTTCTGAAATAAAATACCTAAGGAATTATGAACAATAAAAGCTGAGAAGTATCTTTGGGCTCAAATTTTACATAACATGGACAGCCTGAATCACATCGATCAGAACATCAAATTAAAGAAGATAGCCGAAATTGCTGCAGAGCTTGGCCTCGATTCAGAATCTATACTGCCTCACGGTCATTATATTGCAAAAATTCCCATACAACAACTTAAAGACCGGGAATCACAGGCTGATGGTAACCTGATTCTTGTAACGGCTATGACACCTACTCCCCAGGGTGAGGGAAAAACAACAACTTCCGTTGGTTTGGGAGACGCCTTGCGATCCTTAGGTCATAAAACAGCCATTTGTTTGCGGGAACCCTCGTTGGGGCCTTACTTTGGTATTAAAGGTGGTGGCACCGGCGCAGGAAAGGCTCAGGTTATGCCGGCTGAGGATATAAACCTGCATTTTGTAGGTGATATGTATTCCGTTAGCAAATCGAATAACCTGCTATCAGCGTTGATCGATAATCACCTGCAGCATGGAAATGAACTGGGCATTGACCCGCGGCGTATTATATGGCGAAGAGTAATTGATTTAAACGACAGGGCATTACGGGAAATATTTATCGGACTGGGTGGAGTGAAACATGGCGTTCCGCGTCAGGATGGTTTCAATATTACGCCGGCATCGGAGGTAATGGCTATGTTATGCCTGGCTAAAGATTTTCAAGACCTGGGTGAGCGACTGGCCCGAACCGTGGTTGGATTTACCTATAAAGGAGAACCGGTGAAAGTAGCGGATATCGGGGCGCAGGGTGCTATGCAGGTGCTATTGCGCGACACAATTCATCCTAATCTGGTTCAGACCATGGAGGGTACACCTGCTTTTGTTCATGGCGGCCCTTTTGCCAATATCGCCCAGGGTACCAATACAGCCATTGCTACCCGCTTGGCGTTAAAACTGGCCGACTATGTTATAACCGAAGCTGGATTTGCCACCGATCTGGGAGCAGAAAAATTCTTTCATATCAAGTGCAGGATTGCCGGTTTAAATCCAAAGGCAGTTGCTATAGTTGCTACAGTTAAAGCCGTGATGTTCCATGGCGGAATTAGCGAAAAAGGAGGAACAGGGAACCTGGCAAAGCACATTGAGAATATCCGCTTATTCGGTTTAGAACCTGTTGTGGCATTGAACAAGTTTACAGACGATAGTAAAAAAGATCTGGATGATATTGTAAAATTCTGTGCTGGGCTTGGTGTCAGGGCGGTTATAGCCAGTCATTTTGAAGAGGGCGGCAAAGGAGCGGTTAATCTTGCAAAGGCTGTGCTGGAAAGTATAAATGAAAATAAGGATAAGGAACTTCAATTCCAGTATCCTCTCGATATGTCATTAAGAGAAAAAATTGAAACTATTGCCCGAAATATATATGGTGCCGATGGAGTCGATTTCGACCGCAGGGCAGAAACGGATATGGATCTGCTTACCGATAACGGATATGGAAATCTGCCGGTTTGCATAGCCAAATCTCCAAAATCCTTGTCCGATAATCCAAATCTGAAAGGGCGACCCGGTAATTTCAGGATAACAGTGAACGAACTGAGAATTTCTGCCGGTGCCGGTTTTGTGGTAGTGATTTGTGGAAATATTATGACAATGCCGGGTTTACCCAAATTTCCGGCAGCATTAAGAATAAAAGTCTTGCCTGATGGCCGCGTGACAGGGTTAACCTAATATTGCAATATATTTCTTACTACTATATTTTCTATTAAAAAGGTTGAAAACATAATAATAACTTTTTTTTATTCCGGTAGGCTACCCGGTATTAATTCCATATTTTTTGGATATTAAAAACTAACCAATAAATTGTGGCAGGATGAAGAATATACCGGTTATCACTGTGTGTGAGAAATCCCTTGCACAGGCATTTGAATCGGCTCTGGTAACTCTATATAAAAGAGGTATACGATTCAGGACCCAGTATGATAAACCCGGAGATCCTGAAAGTCTCGATTGTACGCTGAATTTAACTATCGAAGAACCTGAAAGTGAACCCATGATCCATATGGCATTTCCAGGAGGCATTGAGCAACTTAAAGAATATGTGCTGGAATTGAAAGGATTTAAAGATCATTGGGTGAAGAATATAAACGATCCGGACGATACTCGCTGGGAATATACCTATCATGGAAGAATGGAGAAGTATGGTATCTGGATGGAAAAGGAATCAGGCAAATCAACGGAAAAGGGTCCCTTTAAAATAAACCAGGTTGAAACAGTGATCAATAAACTGGTCACACAACCTTTTACCAGGCAGGCACAAATAATAACATGGATGCCTAATCTTGACGACGATTGTTACGATCCGCCCTGTTTGCAGTCGTTATGGTACCGGATTATTGAAGATGAGAAAGGGATTTGCTGGTTAAACTGCAATATTCGGTTTCGAAGTAACGATGCATGGGGTGCCAGCTTTATGAATATGTTCGGATTTATCCAGTTCAATAAGGAGGTTATTGCTGCCGAGGTTGCGAAAAGATCGGGTAAAACTGTCAGGTTGGGAAGGTTAAACTGGCAGGCCGATTCGTACCACATTTATGGAAAAGATATTCAACAGGCTAAGGAAATGTTATTTGACAGGATAGAAACCTTAAGTCTGGAAGAAAGAACCTACAATTTTTCCGATGAATTCATTCGTGAAATGTATGATAGTGCTGAACCCATGATTCTTGAGAAGATTAAGAATTATGATGTAAGTCATTAAATAGTTAGGTATCAGATCACAGTAAGGCTATTTCGTATATTTTGCTTTAAACCAAATCGGAGTTCTCGGATTTATTGCACGAATTGAAAAATTTTGCTTGATTATAATTAATATCTATATTGCTGTTTTACAATCAATTAATTGTAATTTAAAAAAATAGTTGAAAATAATCACAAGCCGGAGGGTTACTTTTTGCACTTTTTTGGAATAAACCGTAGCGTTGATAGATAGAAGTTAAGTTCAACCACGAAACAGATAGCATTGATAAGCAAATTGAATCGCTGAAGGGACTCTGGATTCCAGAAGTCCCTTCTTTTTTTAGATGATATAAGAGTGCTAATTTGATTTGATATAAACAATAAATAACAACAGTTTAGTAGTCTCTAATGGATAAGAGACATCCCTTTATTTTAATTTAAGATATTTTTTTCTATCTTTTGAATATAAAATTTAAGGATATGAAGCAAAGGTTCTTTATCTTATTGTTGATTTTGAGTATTGGAAATGTTAATGCTCAGAATTGCAGGTATATCCAGAATAAAGTCAGTGGTATGGATGACACACGGCTGGTAATTACTGAACCACTTGATTTTTCATCACAGGCAAAAAATGAAGGATTGAAAATATGGGCAACAGTTTATGGAGATACTGCTGTTGTATTAGCATTTGTTGTCACAACAAACAATTCCCTGTCCGTATCGAAGGGTGATAGTATAATTTTAACTCGGACAGATAATTTAAAAATATATCTTTCTGCACATCAGGACGCAGCAACACTCGGAAATGAAACAAAAACACTTACTGTTCTTACTATTCTTGACATGGAAAATCTCAGGAGATCGGAACTACAGCCTGTTAGTGAAATATCCATTTTAACTTTAAGGGATAAATTATCTTATACTGCGGAGAACAGGAAACAAGCCGCTGCGATTGTGAATCTGATAAACTGCGTTAAAACTTATCTTACCAGAGATTAAAAGATAGTATTTTATAACAATACCTTCACAGGTATGAGTAAGCCTTTATCATAAAAATATCATGTTATAGGTCAAAATCTGATACTGAAGTTTTATACTACCAAAATCCTTTGATTTTTATAAGAAAACCGAGTTAAAAGATTTTTTTATCTTTAACCAACTTAGCTAAAATTTAATGTTGGCTTCAACTCAAAAGACGGATGCGTGGTATGTAATTGTTAATCCTAATGCTGGTAAGGGATTAGGAAATAAGGACTGGCATAAAATTGAATCATTGATGAAGGAAAATAGCCTTCAATATCATGAAAAATTTACCCGATCGAGAGGGCACGCCATACAACTTACCTATGACGGAATAAAAAAGGGATACCGAAATATTATTGCTATTGGTGGTGATGGAACTATGAACGAGGTTGTTAATGGTTGTTTTAGCCAGGAAATATGTCCTACAGAGGACCTCTATTTATCTATTATTACGGTCGGCACGGGCAACGACTGGGGAAGAATGTTTGGAATACCAACCGACTATCAGGAGGCCATAAGGGTAATATCTGAGAAAAAGACCTGTCTTCATGATACAGGAATTGTACATTACCATCACGGTTCCCGGCGTGAAAAGCGTTTTTTTATAAACATTGCAGGTTTGGGTTTCGACGCTCTTGTAGCTCAGAGAACTAATCGGCAAAAAGAAAAGGGTCATAGTGGTAAAGCTTTGTATATGTGGAATTTATTGCGAAGTCTGATGGCTTATAGACACACGCAGGCAGAAGTTGTAATTGATGGAAATAGGATCAACAATAAGATCTTCACTATTAGTTTGGGCATTGGACGATATTCTGGTGGGGGTATGATGCAAACTCCGGGAGCCATACATGATGACGGACTGTTTGATATTACAATTATTAAGAAGATGCGAAAAGGAGAGGTAATACGTAATCTCAAATTGCTATATAATGGAAAAATACTTACCCATCCTAAAGTTGAAGGATATACAGGAAAAGACATCTTAATCGATTCTGACCCTCTGATTCATCTGGAAGTTGATGGAGAGTCTATGGGTCATTCTCCCTTCGAATTTCAGATCATTCCCAAAAGCATCAATATTGTTCATAATGGT
>CAZQCO010000067.1:10124-11294 GCA_964592225.1 uncultured Bacteroidales bacterium | reverse complement strand
AAAAAAATGTTGTATGAATAATTTCGAATTTTATAATCCTGTGAACATCATCTTTGGAAAGGACCGTATAGGAGAGTTACAGAATCTTATTCCACAGGGTACAAATGTATTGTTGATTTACGGAGGAGGCAGCATATTTAAAAATGGTGTTTATCAGAAAGTTATCCAGGCCCTCGATGGGTATGATGTAAAAGAATTCGGAGGAATAGAACCCAATCCCACCCATGAAACTGCGATGAAAGCTATCGAACTGATTAAAAAGGAAAATATCAACTTTTTACTGGCAGTGGGAGGCGGATCGGTGATCGATGCAACAAAATACATTGCTGCTGCGGCTTATTTCGAAGGCAATTCGTGGGATATTCTGGCTAATGAAGCTGAAATTAAAGAAGCTATTCCGCTGGGTACCATTCTTACACTTCCGGCTACAGGAACCGAGATGAATGCCAATTCGGTGATCTCACGCAAATCCACTAACGAGAAGCTTGCCTTTGCAAATAAAAAGGTAATGCCGAAATTTTCCATTCTCGATCCTACCATTCCTGCTTCACTTCCACTTCCTCAGGTTGCGAATGGTGTTGTAGACTCCTTTGTACATGTAATCGAACAATATCTCACCTATCCGGCTTCAGCTCCGCTTCAGGATCGCCTGGCGGAAGCCATACTTATAACGCTTATTGAAGAAGGGCCAAAAGTATATAAAAATCCTGCCGATTATAATGCCATGGCTAACCTGATGTGGTGTTCTACCATGGCTCTGAATGGCATAATTTCCTGCGGAGTGCCCAACGATTGGGTAACCCATCAGATAGGACATGAATTGACGGCTTATCATGGTATAGACCATGCTCGTACTCTGGCCATTGTATTACCTGGAGTTTGGTCGGTTTTTCGTAAGGAGAAAAAAGAGAAGCTTATACAATATGCTGAGCGGGTCTGGGGTATTTCTTCCGGAAGTGATAATGAAAGAATTGAAGGGGCAATTAATAAAACAATAGCGTTTTTTGAATCGCTGGGAATTAAGACCCGACTAGTCGATTATCATGTCGGAGGAGATATCATCGAAAAGATTGTGGAAAGGTTTAAAAAACGAAGCTGGACAGCCATAGGTGATCGTGAATTATCGACTCCGGAAAAAGTAAGGGAAATACTTGAAAGCAGGTTATAGCA
>CAZQCO010000067.1:0-10024 GCA_964592225.1 uncultured Bacteroidales bacterium | reverse complement strand
ATCATAGGTGCCGGCAATGTTTGCGAGGTAAAAAGCGGACCTGCATTCCATAAAGTTCCCGATTCGCGGTTAGTTGCCATAATGCGGCGAAGCGAAAAAAAGGCTGCTGATTATGCCTTGAGGCATCATGTTCCTAAATATTACACCAATGCCGGTGAGTTAATTAGCAATCCTGAAATAAATGCCATTTATATTGCCACACCTCCTGCCTTTCATGAAGAATATGCACTTGCAGCGATTAATGCCGGTAAACCTGTTTATATTGAAAAGCCCGTAACACTAAATGCCGAAAGCTGCGAGCATATCATTTCCGCATCGGAGGAGCATGGCATCCCGGCATCAGTTGCACATTACCGGCGACGTTTGCCTTTATTTCTGAAGATCAAGGAACTGATTGGTGAGGGCGCAATAGGGAAAGTTAATATGGTTACGCTGCGCATGATGCAATCGCCGGCTCAGAATATTATAGCCAAAACCGATGAGTTCTGGAGAGTGAATCCTTTAATTTCAGGCGGTGGCTTTTTTCACGATCTGGCTCCCCATCAACTGGATATCATAAACTGGATATTTGGAGCGCCTGAATCGTTTACCGGAAATTCCTTCAACCAGGGAAAACGCTACGATGCACCCGATGTAACACGCATTCAGGCAACCTACAGGGAACTTATTTTTTTCGAAGGAATATGGTCTTTCAATGTGCATGAAAGCTGTAACGAAGACCGCTGCGAGATTTTTGGTGAAAAGGGTAAGTTGTGCTTTTCTTTTTTCTGGAGTCCGGTGCTTGAAATACATACCGGTTCAGGAATTGAAAAGATTGAATTACCCTATCCGGAACACGTACAACAGCCTATGATAACTGATGTTGTCCGGTTTTTCAGGGGTGAAATCCCTAATCCAAGTCCTCTCGGGGAGGCTTTGTGGACAATGAAGATGATGGATTGCACGATAGAAAAATGAAAAATTAATATCATTTAAAAGAGTATATTTATGTCTGTTTTTTCTGAGATTTCTATTATAACTTTCAATGAACTGCTCGCTTAAGCCTATAAAATTTCATCTACTTCATTAAATACATCAGAGAAATCATAAAAAAACAAACTTTCCTTATACAGGCTGCCATACTGTGGATAGAAGAAAATAGCCAGCTTTTTTTAATTTATATTTAACCAAAAAATAATGCTTACTTAAGTGGTTACATCAGAAATCTTTGCACTGTATTCTTCAACTCTCTGGTAAGTCAGCTTTGAACTTATCATTACAATTGGCAATCCGGTTCCAGGTATTGTTGAGGCACCAACGTAAAATACATTTTTGAAAACCTCATCGTAGTTTTTCGGGCGAAAACCTCCAATTTGCAACATGTCGTGTGATAGTCCAAGTCCGCTTCCTCTATGAAGATTGTACTGATTCTGCCAGTCTTCAGGTGTATATATCGTTCTTGAAACAATCTCCGGCTTTATGTCTTTTCCTATACGTTCGGAAAAATCTTCAATTATACTGTCCACAATTATATCACGATCGCTCCAGTCAGGTTTAAACCTGAGGTCGGGGACAGGGCATACAATAAACATACTTTCAGAGTCAGGTGGGGCACAATCAGGATTATACTTCGAAAGTAAGTTTACATAATAATAAGGTTTTTGGAGTGAGGCAGGATTTTTAAAAACTTTATCGGCATATTCTTTAAAATTATCGCCCAGATAGTAATTATGATGATGTACCATCGGAAGTTTACACTTAAGACCAAGATATATTGTAAGCGGCCCCATGGTCCAGGATTTTTTGTCAAGCTTTTTCTGTGAAAATTTGGTTCTTTTAAATACAGAACCTCTGAAGACAGCAGCATCGGAATTTACAACAATAATATCTGAAGTCCAACTCTTGCCATTCTGATCAATAAGGGTGGTTAATTTATTATTATCACCAATAAAGTCCATTATTTCTGTATTATAAGTAATCTTAACATTCTCTTTTTCAAGTTCATTTACAATACCTTCAATTATCTTATACATTCCGCCTTCAACGTTGAAATAACCATCGTGGATGAATTCAGCATAAGAGAGCAAAGTATAGACAGCAGATGTATCGAATGGAGTCCTGCCAAGGAAAAATGCGACAAGTGATAATATCTGGATTGCATCGTCTGACTTGAAATATTTTGAAACCTGCTGCCAGAAATTGCGGAATAGGACAGGCAGATGCACAGGGTTAACGCTAAGCAGTTTTATAAAATAATCAAAAACAGAGTCATAGTTGTTTTTAATTGCTACATCTACAGTATCATGAAACAGCCGCTTGCATTTTTCAAGATACCTGATCATTTTCTTTTCAAAGTCGGGTTCAGCTTCAATGAACTGGGCAGCCAGCTTATGTATGTCCTTATATAAAAAATAGGTCTTGGGATTTCCCCTGAAATTAACTGTATACAAAGGGTCGAGACTAAAATATTTAAATGGTAATTCTATTTTGCAATCCTTTGCAAACTCAGTAAATTCATACGACATACTGAAAAAGCTTGGCCCTGTGTCAAAGGTAAAACCATCTTTTTTAAGCTGGTTAAGTCTTCCGCCTGCCTGACTGTTCTTCTCAATTATTTCAACACTATAACCTTTTTTTGAAAGCCTTAAAGCTGTCGCAAGTCCTCCCAGTCCGGCTCCGACAATTAAAACATTTTTTGTCATATTTTACTTTTTCATTTTATTTAATACCTGAGGGTATAATTCATTTTTCACATAACCAAATTCCGGTTCAATCTTCAATATTTTTTCGAGATAAAGAATTGAGGATTGATAATCATTCAGATATGAGTACGATTGTGCAATTACAGTCAGCAGACTAAGATAATTCCAGTTTTCTTTAATATCACTTACATTTTTCTCCATAAGCACCTGTGCTTTGAGGTAATATGTCACGGCTTCGTTTTTTGATCCGCCAAATACAGAGGGCATATAAAATTGAATATTTGCATATTGAATATACGCGAATGGATTTTCTTTGTCCAGTTTTATTGCAAGGTTAGCGCGATCAATGCTTTTAGGTCCTATAAAAGGAGCCGATAACCTGTTTAATCCTATTCTGTAACCATAAAACGCTGCTTTGTATGAGTTTACTAATGAAAGATTTTTTGTCTCTCTCGACAGAATTGAAATATTTTTTTCGGCTAGTTCAAGGTAATACTTAGCCTCATCGTTTTTCTTGTTACCTATGCACCATGCAATGTATCCATATTGATAATTAACTAATTCAAGTAAAAAAACATTGTTCTTATTTTTAACTGCATCCATTCTGTCAATAATACTTTTCCAGTTTCTCATATTATTATAAACATAGGCAGAGTAAATATCTGATTTATCACTTGCTCTGATAGTTGTGCTTAAAAATATCAGGATGAAAAATATTACTTTATATCGCGACCTTTCCACTGGTATGATTTAATATTATTATTAATGAATGCCTTATATATAAACAAACCACATGAGATTTGTATAGGTATTAAAAACAAAAGGTTGTCTGTTACTTTTTGCTCACTGATTACAGAAACAATTATGCGAATTAAGAAATATGAAACAAGATAGATAATAAGGAAAACTAATGATAATTCCATCATAATAAGTACGAAGCCAAAGGTTGTAATTAGCCAGAACAGGACCGACAGAATAATTGAATTGCCAAAAAAAGCAGAAACATTCTTTGAGAAACCATTAACAGCCTCATTAAAACCATTGTACATTCTGCATTGAATAGTGTTGTCACCAACTAAGCAGGCAATCCGGTGTTTCTTTTTTTTGAAATAGCGTGCAATCTCAATATCTTCTACCTTATAGGTTTTCATTTTATTGTGAGGTTCCAAAGAATTATAAATCCTGGTATTAAAAAACATAAACTGCCCATTGGCTGCAGCTAATGAAGACATTCCCGATTTACGAACCAGGATCAGAGGTAGAAGAGAGAGCAGAATGTAGTTCATATTCGGGATGGTAATCTTCTCTCCGAATGTTCTAATGATTTGTTTTGGGAAAATTGAAACCATGGCAAATTTGAAATGTTTTGCATAAGAGATTACATTTAAAATAATTTCATTGCTAATTCTGACATCAGCATCCAGAAACAATAAATACTCACCTTTAGCTTTTTGAGATAATGAATAACAAGCCCAGTTTTTACCAAGCCAATCTTCAGGCAATCGATCAGAGTTTATAAGGCTAATTCTTCTGTCAAGTAAGGCATATTCTTTAACAATTTCGGCTGTCCGGTCGGAAGATTGATCATTAAATACAATAACTTCAATTTCATGATAATCCTGGTGCAGAATATCACTCAGTATATTGCCGATATTTTTTTCTTCATCTCTTGCAGGTATCAGAATAGAAACCAATGGTCTTTCTTCGAGGTTTCCTTTTGGCAGTATTGAACGAAAAATAAGATTAACTAAAGCAATAAGTAATTGCAATATTGTGAACACAAAAACAAACCAGGCGATATACAACATCACGACTCTGCTTTTTTAATGTTCTCTGCAACACATCCGGAATAGAACATGTTATATTCTTTCTGAATCTTTTCAATGTCAGTATTCATATTGTTATATTCCTTAAGATAGATAAAAAGAGATGGCTTTTGGTTCGAAAAATAATCAATCAGATTTGCAAGGAAAATTATCTGAACCTTATCATTAACCTCTTTCAGGATCCTTTCCAGCCCTTTCTCAAATTGAAAAGACTGATCATATATTGAAGTTATTCTACCCTGGGGAAAAAGCATTACCAAGTTTTTACTATCGGATAAGAGCTCAATAGTATAATTAATTGATTCAATAACACTTCTGCTCTTTTTCTTAACTGAATAACCCCCTGTATTAATAAAAAAGCTGAACTTCCTGAGCTGATCTTCAAGCATCATAAAATGAAATCTCTTATGGAATAACTTCAGATTAATGTACATTACCCAGAAACCATCCCACCAACTAACATGATTTGAAATCAATAAAAGCGGAAGATTCTTTTGCTGAAAATCCCCCAAAATAATCACTTTATTGAAATGCCTTCTGATTTTAAATACAGCATAAAACTTAAAAAAGGGATATACAATCCAATGATGTCTGGCTTTAATTATCATTTTATAAGTTTAAAAAAGACAATTAATGAGATAAAAAAGATTATCTGTATCAGGATTAGCGTAAAGGCAATTGAATTCCGTGTTTTGATTCCAGAGACCTTTATAAAAGTCTGAAAGATAACAGCAATTATAAACCATGCTACATAATTTTGTAAAGGCACTGCATCACTTTCCCAGTACCACATATCTAAAATCGGAGCAATTTGTTCAAGAACAAGATCATAAAAAAGAACTATTAGAGATGAGATAATGATCTTCAATGAAACAGGTAATGTAATTCCTTCAGTGGTTGCACTACCGGCATAAGTCAACATCACCCAGTTAACTGCAATTAATAAGGGAGTGTCGAATAGTTTAATTCCCAATGCATTTCCATATCGGTAATTACCAAAAATAAGGTTAGTCTTGACTCCGGTAACCTCAACAAAAAAGCTGCATAATCCAATCAAAGCGAAAACGACAATCGTTTTAGAATTGTAAGTATCCTTATGAAAAAGTAAAATTGTAAAGAAGCTAAGAAGCAATGCTACAGGCAATAACTTAAGAAACAGCTGAAAAGAAAACGGAGTCGCTATGCCAATTATACCAACAAAATAAAAAACAATGAAGAAGATTACCACATATTTCTTATTCTGTGAAAATTTGCTTCCTATATCATTTAGTAACAATGCCATTCTGGTTCTCCTTCTTTTTGGGTTTAAACAATTTCCGAAAGCCATTTATCATAATTAAATTCAGAAGTATCAAGCTGAATGCATAACCTGTATCCTCAATAGGAACAGTTAAAAACCGGATACCAAGTATCTCAGAATTATTGTACCATACAATCTCTCCGGGAATGAATGTACCGGTTAAAATGGCATTTACAATAAAAAACGGAATCAAGATTATTAGAAAAGAAATAAAATATCTGTTTAATAACTGGGTTCTATCGAAAAGAGCCAACACTAAAGCAAGTATCAGGAGACTGAAATTAAATAAGGTATAGGTCTTTTCATAATTTACAATATTAACTGCCAGAAGTATCAGAATGAGAATTCCTGAAAAAATCCTTACAAAATTATTACTAAGAATCATGGTAGGGAAATAGTAAATAAAAACATAATGTATAAAAACACAGGCATATGGTATAAAAATGAAAAACAGCCATTCTTCTAAAGGTAATCCGAGAATAACAATTTTTGAATGGTATGTAGGGTTAAAGCCCCATATACCAAACTTGACAAAAAAGATATCCATTGTAATATAAATAGCACCTACTAATAAAATTGAAGGGAAAAGGCTACTCCATATTCTGTAAAACCTTACTTTCTTATCGAAACTTAAAATGAATGGGATAATAATTGAAAATATCAGTAGGGATAGATATAATGACATGGCTATTCTTTAAAAAACCTTAAATGGAATATTAATAATCCATAATTTTCAAAGTCTTTAATATTTTTACCAAAATGGTGTGCCTGATGAGCTTTGATTAGAGCAGCAAAGTAACCATTCCTGATGTTTAATTTCACAGGCAAGCGATGATGAATAAGTACATCATGAATTGAGAAATAAGTAAAGCCATAAAGTGTGATACCGGCTCCTAATGCAATAAGATAATAATAACTGAAAACAAAACCTAGAATAATAAGGATCATGGCAGGTATGGCATATATCAGAAAAAACAGATCATTCTTCTCAAAAAAAGAATCGTTCATCTCTGTTGTGATGTGATGGTCTTTATGAAATGACCATAAGAAACCATGCATGATATATTTATGTGAAAACCATGCTACAAATTCCATAAAAAGGAATGATACTAAAATCAGAAGAAGATATATCATAGTTCGCTTTTTTTGTAGTCTAATATATGAGAATTCACATTCTGATAAATTTCCTTGAACCAAAATGTATAGTTATCAGGATTTAACTGTATGTCGAGATGTAGTTCTTCAAATGAAATACTCTTCCAGTCAACAACCTCTGAAATATTAATAACAGGCTCATTATCAGAAATTCCAATAAAAACATGGTCATATTCATATTCAGTCAGCTCATTATCTAACTTTTCTTTATAGATGAAGCTGAATAATTTTTTTATTTTGCATTCTATTCCCATTTCCTCAATTAACCTCCGGTTTGCTGAGTCCAATTCTGATTCCCCTGGCAAGGGATGTGTGCAGCAGGTATTTGTCCAGAGTCCTTTAGAATGATATTTATCATAGGCTCTCTTCTGAAGAATCCAATCGCCCTTAGAATTAATAATGAATACAGATATTGCCCGATGCAAAAGAGCTTTCTTATGAGCCTCTATCTTTTCCATCAATCCAATAGGAGCATCATTTTCATCAACCAATATCACAAATGTTTCTTCCATCCTTTTGAACAATTCGAATTAAATTTTTATAAACTAAATTAACCTCAGCTTAACATCAAAATATGCTTTATTAAGCAGAAAAAATTTACTGAAACTATGAACGCTTATTCTGGTTCTGATTAGTTTTTCAGCTGGAGTATTCCTGATTTTACTTAATAGACTTAAATAATAATAATAGGCAATCAGAACAGGTAGTTTTGCATTTTGAGGTAGCTTTTTAATCCCTGGTAAAGATGCAGTAAAATCTGCTTCAATATCTTTAATTATCCTGTCTTTAACCTCATTATTAAATGTATTAATATCTATTTCAGGGAAATAACTCCTGCTAAGATCATAAATATCATTCTTCATATCCCTCAAGAAATTAACCTTCTGAAATGCAGAACCTAGTTTCATTGCCGGATATTTCAGCTTATTATATAGATTCTGGTTACCCTTTACGAATACACATAAACACATTAATCCTACAGCTTCGGCTGAGCCATAAATATATTCATCAATTTCAGATTTACTATAACTACCATTTTTAACAAGATCGGCTTTCATGCTTTTTAAAAATGCTTGAATAAGCTCATCAGGGATGTCATATTTTTTTACAGTTGTCTGGAATGAATGTAAAACAGGGTTAAGGCTCAGACCTTCCTTAAAGGCTTTATAATAATTATTTTCAAATTCCGCTAAAAGTTGGGTTTTATTAAAATCATGAAAAGTATCTACAATTTCATCGGCAAATCTTACAAATCCATAAATGCTATAAATAGCATTTCTTGTCTCCGAGTTCAGAAAACTTACAGCAATTGAGAATGATGTACTATAACTGCGTGTTACAATTCTACTTATTCTGAATGAGACATCATTATAAAGTTGTATCATGACAGAGATTTAAATTAACAGTTTTAATTTGCAGTATTGATTGCTATTACAATAACATTAACATTAAACTTAAAATAATGTTTGAATCTTATTGAAAACTTACTACATGCAATTTATTAATTTTTATAGTTTTAACAGTTATTAAGAATTATTCTTTTTCTCAGTTGACAGAAATATTAATTTCATTTCATTGCAATATTCCTGATCATTCCCCTGAAAATAAATCCATGGAGTGGCAGAACACTATACCAGTATAACCTGCCCCATAATCCTAAAGGTCTGAATGTAGCAATCTGATGCAGTAAATTATCCTTGTCTATTCTGAATTCCAGCCAGGCTTCTCCGGGCAGTTTCATTTCTGCAAACAGGAGTAATCTCTTTTCTGTTTTGTCGGCTATAAGCACTCGCCAGAAATCGAGTGTATCGCCTGGCGATATTTCAGTCTGGTTTTTTCTGCCTCTTCTGAGGCCAACACCTCCGAAAAGCTTGTCAAGAAAACCCCGGATACCCCAGAGCCAATCACCATAATACCAGCCTGTAGTTCCCCCGATTGCCCATATTTTCTTCAGGACCTTCTCGCTATCAACGATATGAAGTTTCCGGTAATCAAAATAACATCCATGTACTGGAACTTCTGCATATCTGGAGATTCTATCATTCATAATATTGGATGTTAAAGCTTCTTCCCAGCTTGATAGAACCTGATTCATCTCTATCTTATCAAAGGCCTCTCTGATAGCATCTTTATAACTTAGAAGAGTAATTCCCAGCAGATCTTTTAGATTATTCTCTTTACAAATTACTTCAACTTTCATACTATCGACCAGATTTTGTGCCAGAGAGTAAGAAGTGGAGGTTATAAAATAGAGCCAGTATGATGATAGTTTTGGAGTCATTACCGGCACAATTCCAATATAACGTTTAAGTCCTCGTACATCTGCTAATCCCAGTAGCATCTGTTTATAGGTCAGAATGTCGGGTCCTCCAATATCGTAACTCCGGTCAAAGGTCTTTTTATTTAGTAATACTCCGTAAAGAAATTCGATAACATTGCGTATAGCAATGGGTTGTGTGAAGGTATTCAGCCATCGCGGAGCAATCATCACCGGTAATTTTTCTACCAGATCGCGGATTATTTCGAAGGAAGCACTTCCGGAACCAATAATGATTCCAGCTCTTATTGTTGTTAATGAATAAGATCCGGAACCGAGTATAATTTCAACATTCCTTCGGCTGGCAAGGTGCTTTGATAATATTTTTTCGTTAATTATTCCGCTTAGATAAATCACCTGTCGGATTTTGGTCTGTTGAATACAATCTTTAAAATTTATGGCAGAGATCTCCTCCATTTTTTCAAAATCATTTGTTGAAGTTGACATAGAGTGAATAAGGTAATAAGCTGCATCAATGTCAACAGGAATACTCTGAAGAGTCTCAGTTTTTAAAAAATCAACTTCAAGTAAGGACAAAGAGGGCGACCCGTATTTCTCTGAATCAAACCTGGATCTATCTCTTACACAACAAATTACCTCATGGCCATTGCCTAATAACAGAGGTAATAATTTTTGCGCTATATAACCTGTTGAGCCTGTAAGAAGTATTCTCACTTGATATATATTTTATGCTTAACAATCTTTGCCATGGAATGGTTCTTGTTTTTTAATTATTATTAATTAA
>CAZQCO010000066.1:0-20914 GCA_964592225.1 uncultured Bacteroidales bacterium | reverse complement strand
ATATTGTAATGAAGCCCGCGGCTTTCTTCCCGACGCATAGCAGCTTTAATAATCAGGTATCCTACATTGATGAGGTTACGTAACTCACACAATTGCACGGTAAGAGTCGACTTTTGATAGAGACGTTCGGTTTCATGGTAGATGGTCTCGAGGCGGTCGAGAGAGCGTTTCAGGCGCAGGTTCGAGCGCACAATCCCCACATATACGCTGAATATCTGCTGCACTTCTTTGTAACTCTGTGTAATCAGCACCATCTCTTCAGTGTGACGCACGCCATGGTCGTTCCAGTCGGGTATTTGTTCATTTAATCCATATTCTTTAAAATGAGCCATGGCATGTTGTGCCGCTTTATCGGCATACACAATGGCTTCGATCAGTGAATTAGAAGCCAGGCGGTTGGCACCGTGAAGCCCGGTAGAGCTGGTTTCACCAGCAGCATATAATCGGTTAATAACTGTGCATCCCTCCATATCGACCTTAATACCCCCACATAAATAATGTGCTGCTGGAACAACGGGAATGTAGTCGCGGGTTATATCGATTCCCAGACTTCTGCATTTTTCGTTGATGTTGGGGAAATGTTCTACCAGCTTCTTAGCATCGATGTGACGGCAGTCGAGGTACACATAGTCGTCCCCTCTCAGTTTCATTTCATGGTCAATGGCACGCGCTACAATATCGCGGGGAGCCAGCGAACCACGTTTATCGTATTTGTGCATAAATTCAATGCCGTCGATAGTTTTCAGCATACCTCCGAATCCCCGCATAGCTTCTGAAATAAGGAAGGAGGGTCGCTCGTTGGGGTTGTAAAGGGAGGTGGGGTGAAACTGAACGAATTCCATATTTTCAACGGTCCCCTTGGCCCGGTATACCATGGCAATGCCATCGCCGGTAGCAATTTCGGGATTAGTTGTTGTGCTGTAGAGGTTTCCGGTTCCACCAGTTGCCATAAAGGTTACCCTCGATAAAAATTTCACAATTTGTTTTTGTTTAATATCGAGAGCATATACACCATAACACTCTATATTGGTATACCTCCATTTTACCAGTACACCCAAATGGTGTTGTGTGATAATATCAAGGGCAAAAAAATGCTCAAACACTTCGATGTTCGGGTGTTGATGAATACGTTCAATGAGGGCTCGCTGTATTTCACTTCCTGTGTCGTCCTTATGATGCAGTATGCGATGTTCGGAATGTCCACCTTCCCTGGCCAGATCGAATTTTCCGTCCTTTTCCTTATCGAAATTTATTCCCCAGTTTATCAGTTCACGAATTTGCGCAGGAGCTTCACTTACAACCATCCTTACCACTTCTTCATTACAAAGTCCGTCGCCGGCAATCAGAGTATCTTCAATGTGTTTTTCATAGTTATCGGGCTTGTAGGTAACCGCTGCAATACCTCCCTGAGCGTATGATGTATTGGTATTTTCCAAAACTGTTTTGGTAAGAATGGCCACCCTGCCCTTATCGGCAACTTTTAAAGCAAAACTTAATCCTGCCAATCCCGAACCAACTACCAGAAAATCAAACTGTTTTTTCATGATCCTCCCAATTATTCATTCACCTGAAAAGTTACTCTGAATTTTTCATTTAATATGGGCAGAAAATAGGGCTGAAAAAGTTATTTCAATCGCCAAATACTCCATTTATATAAGCGAAAATAACACTCCCCAGTCCTATCACTCCCATTGTAGCTATCATGCGCCAGAGCGTATCAGTATCGGCATAATCCCAAATTGCCATGATACTCAAAACAATACTCCCAATAAGGCAAATCGTTATCAATGTGAATGAGACTGTCTTAATGATCTTTGGATTAAAAAAACCTTTACTGCTAAATTTCATGTTATCGTAGTTTTCAGAGGTCGAAACCAATATCGCGGCGAAAATATTTCTTATCAAAAGTAATGATTTCTGCATTTTTGTATGACTTTTTCAATGCATCACGAAAATTTCCGCTCAAGGAACTCACTGCAATTACTCTGCCTCCATTCGTCCTGATCTCGCCAGTATCCATTATTGTTCCGGCATGGAATAGTATACTATCCCCAATAGTTTCCATGTTCGAAATAACCTTGCCTTTCTCATACGCTTCAGGATAACCTCCTGACACCAGCATAACAGTAACACAAGAATCAGTATTTAAAACTATTTCTGCCTCTGCTAATTCCTTATTGGCAATAGCAGCAAACAGATCGTTCAGGTCGCTTTTTATTCTGGGCATAATTACTTCGGCTTCCGGATCGCCCATGCGAACGTTATATTCAATTACATAAGGATCATCTCCACATTTCATGAGTCCGAAGAAAACAAAACCATTGTAATCAATCTTGTCCTTCTTTATGCCCTCAATGGTAGGTTTTATAATCCTATCTTCAACCTTTTGTAAAAAGGATTTATCGGCAAACGGAACCGGGGATACACATCCCATACCACCGGTATTCAAACCGGTATCACCCTCGCCAATACGTTTATAATCTTTTGCTTCGGGGAGTATCTTATAGGATATACCATCGGTAAGAACAAAAACCGAAAGCTCAATGCCTTTCAGGAACTCTTCGAGGACAACCTTTTTACTCGCAAGTCCGAATTTGCCTGCGATCATTGTTTTAAGTTCTTTTTTTGCTTCATCTGCCGAATCGATAATCAATACGCCTTTCCCTGCAGCAAGTCCATCCGCTTTCAGCACATAAGGTGCTTTCATGGTATCGATATAGCTCAGACCCTTATCCAGGTTATTTGCCGTTACACTAAAGTACTTTGCCGTAGGTATTCCATGGCATACCATAAATTCTTTTGCAAATTCTTTACTCCCCTCGAGTTTGGCTCCTTTAGCCGATGGTCCTATAACCGTTATTCTTTTAAGAGAAGGTTCCGATCGGAAGTAATCGCTAATTCCTTTTACAAGCGGGTCCTCAGGCCCGACAATAATTATATCTATCTCCTTTTCAATGGCAAATTTGCCCAGGTTTTTAAAATCATCTGCTTTAATATTGACATTTTCACCCAGCTGAGCCGTTCCAGCATTTCCCGGTGCAGTGTAAAGTTTTGTGAGTTTTGGGCTTTGAGCCATTTTCCACGCCAGTGCGTGTTCCCTTCCTCCCGATCCGAGAAGTAGAATTTTCATATGCTTACTATTTATTCTTCATTGTCGTATGGAACTTACCATAGATTTTTTTAATCATTCTTTACTATGAATTTTGATTAAAAAGAATCATTGATGTTTTATAATAACAAGAATTTGAAGTGCAAACTTAGTATTATGATTTTAAAATCGAAGGAATTACGACATATTTTGGTGATAATCTACCCGTACAATTATTGTAAAAAATTTGGGAGTATATACCTCACATAAATCTCATGCGATCCGAATGTCGATGCATTCAGACCTGAAATTGATAGGTCGTATGAATAGCCAACTAATAACTCTTCATATTTAAAGCCCAACTGGAAAACTACTGCATCGGAGCTTCGATAAGATAAACCAAAGATAAAAGCATTTTTATACTGCACTTGAGTATTTACATCTACCTGGAAAAGCCCTACTTCAATAAATTTAAGTAGTAAAGAAGGTTTCAATACCAGATCCTGGTTTATTTCAAAATTATACCCTCCAAAAAGATAGTAATGCCGTACCTGTTTTTCCTGAAGAATATTGTCCGATTTAAGGTCGATATTCCGATTGAAAAGTTGAGGTACAGAAAGACCTACAAAATAATTTTCAGCATATAAATAGGTGCCAAAACTTGCATCGGGAATAATCATTTTCTCCTCGCCAATAAAAATGGGATCATCAGGATCTTCCACAGTAAGTTCCGATTTTTTAAGATGAAATTGGTATAACAAACCGGATAATCCAAATGCAAGTTTGAGTTCAGGATTAATTTCGAGATGATAGCTGTAAGTAAGTTCTACTCCGGTTTTTCGCAAGGGCCCGGCCTGATAATTAAAAATATTTATACCTGCCCCCATCGCTTGAGCTACATTCATATTCCCGGACAAATATTGAATGGAAGGAGCCCCCGATATACCTGCCCACATTTTCCGGTAAGTGAATGACAATGGCAGATCGTCGGAAATACCCGTTGCAGCAGGATTTATGGAATAATGATTATACATATACTGACTTAATGGAGGTATTTGCTGACCATGAAGTGCTGCTCTAAATAACAGTACCAAAAATATTATTATATACTTTTTCATAGTACTTATTTTAAAATTCTTACCTCACAATACTTACAGGTCCCGACAAAGGATCCGATCCATCATTTAAGTCAATAATAAAGTAATAGGTTCCGGCCGGCAGATCCTTGCCATTATAGGTTCCGTTCCAGGGTTCCGGATACCCGTCGGAACTGAATACTTTATTACCCCAGGTATTAAAAATAGCAATTTTACAATGGGGATACATGTTGATATTTGGAATATTCCAAACCTCATTCATGCCGTCATCGTTGGGGCTAAAAGCATCGTAAATAGTAAGTCCTGTGTTTGTTTGTAAAATTGTTACCACAAGAGTATCGGAGGTACAGGTATTTTCATCGGTTGCATGAACCAAATAATCATCAGGTATTAGATTAAAAAAGATACCGCTTGAATTAGAACTGTCGATTATAGCTCCAAGTATGTGATAAGCATAAGGAAGTGTACCTCCTGAAGCCATAATTTCAATTTCTCCTAACTGGGCCCCTTCTGCTTGTGTGACATTTGTATCAATGCTAATTATATCCGGCTGAACCACATCGACAGCAGGAAATTGCTGTTCACATCCATTGCCATCCCTTATCCACATAATATAACTCCCTGAAGAAAGATCAGTGAATAATCCACTGTTATCCAGATAAGTTACTCCTTCATCGATTGAATATGTAAGACTTCCAACAGGGCTTGTAGCAGTAATAGTAATCGAACCATCTGAATACCCAAAGCAGGTTATATCAGTAATCTCAGTACTGACGAGTGTGGTACCTTCAGGTTCATTAACAGTAACTATTGAGTCAGTCGATTCGCAACCGTTGTCATCGAGTATCCGCAAGGTATAAATTCCAGCCGGAATATCAGCAAAAGCAGTATTTGAAGAATAGCTTGATCCTCCGTCGATTGAATACTGGTAATTTCCTGCTCCTCCCTGAGCCGTTATGGATATAGTACCATCAGAGTAATCAAAACAGGTTGCATCAGTCAATCCAATTTCCTGAAATATAATCGCTTCAGGCTCGGTAAGTTCGACACTCAGGAAGGCGGTACAGTTATGAGCATCGGTAACAGTAACAGAATACGTATCAGCACCTAGATTCGATAAATCCTGTACAACCTGCCCACTTGACCACTCGTAATTATACTCAATGGTTCCTCCGGAAACACTAAGGTTAATTATTCCATCCAAACCTCCAAAACAACTCACATTCTGATGCGTTTCACTTAGAGAAAGAACTGCAGGCTCCAGTAATTGTACATTATCTGAAACCGAACAGCCATTTAAATCGGTGGCCGTAACACTATAAGTCCCCGCTTCAAGACCAGTGGCAGTTGCATCCGTCTGACTCCCCGGATCATCCCAAATATAAGATTTTGTACCTGTCCCTCCGGTTGTGTTTGCTGTTAAAATACCCGTCAAATCGCCATTGCATAAAATTAGCTGATCGATAGTAATGTTAATATCCATCGCTGTTGGTTGATTGATTTCAACTTCATCATACGCAATACACTCATTATTATCGGTTACAGTCACTGAATAATCTGCAGCAGGTAAATCAACCAAGTCTTCAGTAGTAGCCCCGTTATTCCAGTGAAAAGCATAGGGCAGGGTTCCGCCTGATACTGCAAGATCAGCTACTCCGCTAAAATCGTTATAACATAATAAATCAGTACCTGCAATGGCAGTATTTAATGCATATGCCGGTTCAGTTATTGTAACCGACACTTTTGAAGTATCTCCATCAGACAGATCGGTAACTTTTACATGATAGATATCGGCCGGCACTCCGGAAAGTGTTTTATTATCGCTTCCGACAACAGTACCCAGATTATTTTTCCAAAGATAGGTGTAGGGCCCTGTTCCTCCTGAAACTTCTACTGTAGCTGATCCTGAAGAATTTCCTTTACAATCGATGTTTGTTTTTCCCGAGATATAGGCAATGAGCATATCATCATTTATAACAAGGAAGGTAGTATCGGCTTCACAACTGTTTGCATCTGTTACCAAAACCAAATAAGTCCCCCCACCTAAGTTTATTATATCTTCATCACTAGAATCAAAACTTCCCGGTCCGTCCCAATCGTATAAAAATCCAGGTGTGCCGCCCGAAACTTCAAGATCGATTTCGCCATTATTTCCCGGAGGAACTAATTCTTTTTGTACTGTGGATAAACCGAAAGTCATAGAATCAGGTTGATCAATTAAAAAAGTATCATAGGCTTCACATAAGTTATCATCTGCAACAGTAACAATATATTGTCCCTTTGTAAGTGTAGTTTGGTCTTCGCTTAAAGTAGTAACACCCGAACCTGATAACGCTAGCCATGAATAATCATAAGGTCCAGATACTGTTCCTCCGCTAACAGAGAGATCAATAGCTCCATCATTAGTCGTCCCATTCCAGGGATGACAGCTTACATCGCTTACGATAGCTGCAATAGTAATGGGTGTAGGTTCATTGAGAACTATTGATGTAAAAGCCGTTGAATCCCTGGAATCGGTAACTGTGACAGAATAGGTTCCAGCAGTCAGATTGTAGGCAAGAGAATCGATACTCGAAAGAACATTCGGGCTCCAGTTATAAGTATAACGTTCCACTCCGAAATACGGTGTAACAATAAGGCTTCCGTTATTATCTCCATTGCATTGAATATCAGCTATATCAGTAAATGAAGCATTCATAGGATAAATAAATGAAGCTATAAATCCGTTGTAGGTGCCGGATGTATTTGAAAAAACTGAATCGCCAATGGTAATACTTGTTGAATTAAAATATCCTGAAATTATGGTGCTTCCGGAATTATTAAATGAAATTACTTCTCCAATATCTGTACCCAGACCTCCTATGCCCTGTGCCCCAATTTCGACACCATTCGTGCTGAAAATAGCAAATCCCGTATTGACATCCGTTTCAGATGAACTGGTAAGAGTATCCGTATTAAAAATCACAGTGTCTGATATATTCCCGCAAAATTGAACCAGATTTTCTCTTTGAGTTAAACCATACCCATTATCATTTCCAATACTCCCTTTTCTTTTTACCCACAATAACCTTCCCTGCTTATTATACTTAAGCAGGTATAGATCCTGCAACCCGAATCCTTCAATTGTTGATGAAGTAAGGGTTGCTGTGCTGTCAAAAGTTACAGTACTTTCCACCTTACCGGTTACATAGATATTACCATATTGGTCTGTTCCTGCAGAATTAACATGATCGTAACCCAAGCCTCCCCCCTGACGTACCCAGCTTAAATCCAGGTCTGTATCATATTTGGCAATAAAAATATCAGCGTTGCCTTGTGATATTATTTCGGTAGATGGATTGAAGTACACAGATGCATAAGCATCACCGCCTATATAGTAACCTTCAGTTGTCGAAAAATTTATACTTTTGAGAAACGTTCCGGAATTAGTAGATTGTATAAAGGTTGTATCCTGAACATGTCCTGCCAAGTTAGTTCTGATAATAAAATAATCCTTGCCACTTGGGCCTTTTACTGGAACTGTAATTTCACTAATTCCATCAAAATATTTCAATTCATTCTGGAACTGTCCAATAAATACAAAGCTGTTTAAATTCGCATCATATATCATTCCTTTTGCCCGGTCAATATGATTTCCATAAAATATTCGGGCAGCACTTAAAAAATTTCCATTCAAATCGTAACTTGCTAAAAATGAGTCGAAATTGTCAGTATTTGAAATGAAGTCTGTCGAAGTAAAATATAACGTGCCGCTTCTAAATTCTCCCAATACGTAAATTGAGTTTCCAACTAATTGTATTGAAAGAGCCAAATCTCTATCAGTACCTCCAATACGTTTTAACCAGATAAGATCTCCAGAAGATGAAAATTTACATACAAATCCGTCTCTATCCCCGAAATTATGTATTGTATCCCCCTGGATTGTTAGTGTTGCATCTCTATAGTTTCCAACCAAATAAACATTATCAGTTTGATCGACTACCATACCTGCAGGAGTAACTTCTCCGGCACAACTAAGATGATTTGACCATTCCCACGTCTGTCCGAATAAATTACCAACAATAATTTCGGATATTATAAGTAAAATGATTTTTCTCATTGCCGTTGTATCTTATTCATAAATTTGCATAGGATAGTAAGGAGTTATAAAGTAAAGATAATAGATTTATAATCATTTAAATTACAGTATTTTTAACAACTTAATACCTATTGTTCCACTGAAAATGCATATAAAAATTGCTGTTTTTCATGTTTACTTTGGTCCATTTCCTCCCTGGTTTAATATGTTTATTCAAAGTTGTAAAGCAAATAAACATTTAAAATTTTTTATTTTCTCAGATAACCAGGATGTTAATTTTCAGGTAGATAATATTCAATTTGTTCATCAAACACGTTCGGATTTCTTTTTATTGATTAAGAATAAGTTAAATATTAGTACAGAATTTTATAATCCTTATAAATTATGTGATTACAAACCGGTATTTGGGTTTTTATTTCAGGAATACTTTCAAGATTTTGATTACTGGGGGTATTGTGATAATGACCTAATATTCGGAAATACTTATGATATTTTATTCCCCCTGGTTCAAACAAACTATGATGTAATTAGTGCAAATAAGTACTTTCTGTCCGGATCTTTTTGTTTGTTCCGTAATTGCGAAACAACAATTTCTATGTTCAAACAAATCCATAATTATAAATATATATTGTCGTCAAACAAGCATTATGCAATAGATGAAGTTTTTAAAATTCCACAAAATAATTATAGAAATATCAAGAATTTTCTCAAGTTCTGTGAATTCTATTTAAAATCATATCGTATGCAGACACACAAAGAATTGAGATATGCCTTTAGATTCTATTTAAAAAAGTTGTATACAAATAATTTAGCCCATGATCTTACAGAAGTAGTATGGAAATTGCAAAAAGAAAAAAAGTTAACATGCAATTTTAATGAACTTATGATATCAGACAGATCTTTAAAAAGAAAGGGATATAAAAAATTCCTTATATACTGGGATGGGATTAAACTCATTTTAAAAAATAATCTAACGGAAATTTTTTGCTATCATATACTTGATCTTAAAAAAAATCTTGATGAATTAAAAATCCCTTCTTATAATCCAAATAAATTTTATGTATTTACAGAAGCTGAAATTTTAGAAACACACAGTTATAAATGAATAACAATATCATCATTATAATTCCATATTTTGGTAATACACCTTCCTGGTTGTCATATTTTTTGCTTAGTTGTAAAGCCAATAACGAAATTCATTGGCTAATTTATAGTGACTTGGATATTGACCAAGATTGGGGGAAAAACAAAAATCTCCAAATAGAAAAAAAATCCTTAATGGATTTTAATAAACTGGCCTCACAAAAATTAAATATTAAAGCTTCAATCTCCGATCCCTATAAAATATGTGATTTCAAACCAGCTTTTGGACTCATTTTTTCAGATTATATACAGAATTATAAATACTGGGGGTATTGTGACATAGATATTATTTTCGGAAATATTTCTAATTTTTTACCATTGAGTACAGAATATGATATTATCACTTCAGGAAAGGAATTTTTATCTGGTCATTTCACATTATACAAGAATAACACAACTCTTAGTAATCTCTTTCATAAAATTTGGAGGATCAATGCCAGGCTTTCAGATCATACACGTATTTATTACCTCGATGAAGGTTCAAATTATATTGGAAGAAAATTGTCAAACCAATCGCAGAAACGCTATAAGGAAGTAACAAATATCTTGGAAAAAATATTTAATAGCCTGAAATTCAGAATACTAAAAAACTTATCTTTTTGTTACGATATCACAAAAGTAGTTGAAAAAGAAAAAAAAGTCTCAAACCTTACTGTATGTAAATTGAAAAATGCGGATTCTGATGAAAAATATCTCAATGATAATATCAGAACCTGGAAATTACAATGGGAAAAAGGCATATTAAAAAATTTAGAATCAGGCGAGAAGTTACTTTACTTTCATTTCTTAAAAACTAAAGAAAAATTGCAAATACAAAAAACTAAAATAACTTCAAGCTTTTATTTAACTGAACTATGGATTGGTTCCTAATTATCAAAAGTATAGTGCTGTAAATAACTAATTTTTTTCAACTCGTTTTCTACATAAAGTATAAGATTATTATCCCATTTCATCTTTTTTCTTGAATGATGTGGTTTTTTATTGACTATCGAACAACATCTTTCGAGATATTGCTGATCAGCATGTTCTCCTAAAAATTCAATTAGATTAATTAAGATTTCCTTTGGAGAATGAATAAATTCTTCATGGTATAGGTCAAACATCTCGTATTTATTATCCTCTTTCAATTTTTGAATGATTCTTGCACTTTTTAAAAACTTTTGTATAAATATTAATAAATCAGATGTTTTAGGAGTTTTATTTGGATAATCTCTTTCAAATGTCCGGATGGTTGTTGTGGTTATTATATCAAACGGATTACGTATGGTATGTATAAGTTTTGGACTTATTTGTATAATATTTGAAATTTTTTCTAAGAGATTGTAATCAGTATGAAGGTGAGATGTATTCAAACCGCCACTCTTATCTCCGATCACAGTTATATTTTTATATTTTCCTTGCATGCTATTACTTACTCTGTATGAATATCCGGACCATACATTTTTATGGATAAGGGAAAAACATCGGGAATTTTTTAAAATCGAATAATAAATCTGATTTTTAGATTTATAACCCAGACGAATTCGGTTAAGAGGGTCCCATTCTATTCCAATTATTATATTAGGGTGAGCATCAAGGAGCGCTCCGATTAAGGTGTGACCACTTCTGCCATAACCAACAAACAGGCAAAAGTTTTTCACGTGAGCAAATTTCTTATAACTAAAACTACCTGCAATCAACGATTGGTAATAGTCATATAAAAATTGAGTTTTATTATTTATTCGACATTTTAACTCATGTAATAATGCATTCATATTTTATTGAAATTTTTACATATATACTTAAGTGATAATATTATCTATTCCCTTATGAAATTTATCCGGATTATAATTTACTAAATATTTTTCATGAGCTTTTTTACCAAACGATAATCTCAAACCATTATTTTCTATCAGATTTATTAAGGAATCAATAAGTTCTTTATTTTTTTTCGGTTGAATTATAATACCATTTATCCCATTATCAATAACTTCATTAATAACTCCAACATTTGTCGCTATAATAGGTATTCCAGCGGCCATAGCTTCGAGAATTACAACAGGAAAACACTCCTCATTAAAGTATGATGGGAAAATAAATATATCAGCCTCATTGAATGTCTTTATTTTTTCTTCGCCAAAGACAGGACCTTTATAATAGATATTATCTTCAAGATTAAACCTCTTTATAAATCTATGAATCTCCCTTTCATATCGCTTTCGCAAAGGTTGACCACAGATAATCAATCTTACTAATTTGTGGTTTTTACTTACAATTTTTATGGCTTCCAGAGCAATCCTGTATCCCTTTTCGGGGAAAATGTTAGAACAAAATAAAACATCCATCGTTTTTTTGTTACTATTATTCACCATCTCAGGAAATGACCGGCAAGTGTTTGGAATTCCAACCTGCTTACAATTCTTTACTTTTAGATTTCGTAGTTCTTCATGAATTAAAGTATCAGATACATGAACTAATGTGATATCTTGAAAAGTTGATTGATATAAAATTTTAAAAATAGGATTTTTCGAACTTTCATATATTCCCCTATTATGCAAATGAAGAATAATTTTCACGGAATACCTTTTAATAATTTTCAAATAGAAATAATCCCTTATAAACCCTATACCAACAGGCATGAATGAAAAATATACCAAATCAGGTTTAAAATGCTTCAGAGCATATTTTATCTGAAAAAAAATTCTAATAAGCAGAAATAATTTAGAAAAGCTAATCTTCCGCAGTTCATCAAAGTTTTTAGCAAATTTCAACGGAATAACTTCCAAATCAAAAATAGCCTGGCTCTGTAAATGTTCCAAGATTATTTCGTTCATAGTACTTACACCATGAACAGGCGGTGGCAATTGCATAATCAGAAGAATTTTTTTTCTAGGCACAGTATTGCATACTATTACTAACCGGGTTCAGGTATATAAATATTTGATGAGATGCGAATATACATATTCAAATCCTGCCTCTTGTTGAATTTTTTTGCAGGCACTACTTCCTAATGAAAATCTCAAATCCGTATTATTAACTAGTTCTATTACAGCTTCACTTATTGAATATTTTTCATCCGTTAATAAGCAATTCTTTTTGTTTTCTAACAAAAAATTATTGTCTGTTCCCATATTTCTGGCAATAACAGGTAATCCACAAGCCATAGCCTCATAAACAACATTAGGAATTTCATATTCAGCATTGTGGATAAATATATCTGCTGACTGCAAGTAGCGATGAACATTTTTTCTTTTCCCGGTTAATATCAGCCTTTCTCCCAATTGTGTAAGTCCATATTGAACTATTTTATTTGATTCATCTAAGTGGTTACTAAGGAAATGAGGTTTAGCAAAATTATATTCTCCAATAATAATATAAAAAAAAGGAATATTTAAACTTGACAGCGAATCAAATATCTCTCTATAGCCCTTCCTGTTAATAAGGAAACCTATTGATATAATGATATTAACTTCATTCAATTTAAGTTCTTTCCTTAATTGTTTCTTTTCCTTGTCGGATAATGGATAAAATCTTTCTGTATCTACACCCTGGGGTAAAGGTAAAATCTTACTTTTATTCGGTACTGTATCGGAATAGGATTTAGCAATAAAAGGATTTATTGTATAATATATATTAGGAGTATTCAGAAGATATCTCTTTAATCTGCCCAACAGAGAAACTCTTGATTTCGCTAAAGTTTTATAATCATCAACTCCATATAAAAGAGATCTGAAAATAACCTTCTTCTTGAAAAGTAAAGCCAGTATAATAGCAATATTATATGCAAATGTTTTACCTCCAAATATTATTATAATTTCATTTTTCAGTATAAATAAAAAAAAATAAGAAATAACCATCGGAAGGGATAGAATTTTCATAATCAATCCTTTATTAAAATAAGGAATCCTGTAAATCGGGACATTTTCAATAACCTCTTTTGACTGTAATTTACAATTCCTGTTAAAGGTGAGAATCGTTGCTTTATCTCCCCGTTTATTTATAAAACGGGCAAAACGAAAAGCATTAATGCCACTCCCGGCTGTATCAGGCAGAGAAAATGAAGTTAAAAAAAGAATTTTTCGTTTGATATGAGCTGATGAAGTCATTGCCTGTTCTGAAAATTTTATCTAAAAATGTCTGTCACACAATCTTTTTAAAACTATAGCCTTTTTCTTTATAATACTTTAGTAGCTTGGGTAAAATATACTGAAGTTTTGGCCATGCTTTAACCGAATCATGAAAAACAAGAATTGAACCTTGCCGGGCATAGTGAAGTACTGCCCTAAGCGATTTTTCTTTTGAAACCCGGTTTTCGTAATCATGACTCATCACTTCCCACAGTACTATTTTATACTTCTTTTTAAGGTGCCTTATTTGTGAACGGAGGATTTTTCCATAGGGAGGACGAAAAAGATTCGAATGGATTAACTGCGAGGCTAGTTCAATATCTTTGAAGTACTCCAAGTTTTTCGATTTCCAGCCTTTAAGATGACTATAAGTATGATTTCCTACTGAATGTCCCCTCTCTATTATCAACCGATAAACATCCTGGTACCTTTCAACATTTCTGCCCAGACAGAAAAAAGTTGCTTTTGCCTGGTATTGGTCCAGTATATCCAATACTTTTTCGGTAATTGTTGGTGTCGGACCATCATCGAATGTCAGGTACAAGGTTTTACCATTTCCGAACTTATCCCATACAACATCGGGATACAAAAATTTCATCCAGTCCGAGATGTGCCAGTAGGCCATGTTAATAAAAAATGGCATTTAAACCTGGTCCGTAATCTTCCAGGCGCTGTTGAATAGCCGCGCTGAACTTTTTATCACCATTCGAATGACTCATGCGAATAAGTTCGCTTAATACATGAGCAGCAATACGTTTTTCAAGTTGAAGATAATCTGAGTAGCGACTTTCGAGGCTAAGCAGATAATTCAGATCTTCATATGTATTTTTAAGAATACCATTTGCAATTTCCTGGGCTTTCTCAGGTTTGTTAATCTTATAATAATTATCAACCAGCGCCAACATATAAAGATCAAATGGTATCCGTTCGTCAGGAAATAGGGCAAGACAACGTTCCATTACCTGTTGTGCCGAATCGGCCTTTCCTTCCTTAATAAGAGCTGTAGCCAGATTCCCAAAATTATTCCGCATGTTTGAAAGCATCCGAAAACAGTTTTCATCAAGGTAAACATGTTCATTTTCTATGCCTCCCCATTTAAATTTATTCATCATATTGTCATACATCTGAGCCGTATTTATCCCACCAGCATAACCAATATCATCGCGTGTATTAGCCGGAATAACACGATAGGCTAAACCATTCATCTCAAAAAAATCTTCCAATCCTGAATAGTTATCATTCCCTACAGTAATAGCATAACATATTGGCCGTTCCCAATTGTTGGTAGCAAGAAAATCAAAAGCCATAAGATGATTCTTCGTAATATAGTTGCGCTTTAGTTCCCATTTCATTTCCGGAACATACTTATTGGCCATTTCGGATTTTATCGTTCCGTTAGAAAAAACCAGAAGGGAATCTGCTTTAAATCTTAATTTATGTTGCGGAAGATAGTAAATAGGTTCAGGTATTCCCGGCAGGAGTTGCATCTGTATCTTATCGGATGCAATAAATTTAATGGCTTCATTTAAATCGATATAACCCTTCACCCTGTCGTACAAATACACAATTTCTCTTTTGCCCTGCTGGTATTGATCGCGTGTAAGTGTCATCTTAACAGGTTCCGAATCGTACGCTTTCCGCTCCATTTGCTCAATATACCAATCGGCTGATAAATAACTCAGGTTGATAACGCGCACATCGGTACGGACACCTTCCACTTCCTGAACATACCATAAAGGAAAAGTGTCATTATCGCCATTGGTATAAAGAATTGAATTCTTTTCACAGGAATTAAGGTAGTTAGTAGCAAAATCGCGGGCAACATATCTTTCCGACCGGTCATGATCGTCCCAATTCTCAACTGCCATAAGTATTGGAACAGGTATAAACAATATGGATGCAACTACAGCCAGTATTTTATCCTGTTTAATTACCTTACCGGCAAGATTTGCAATTAACAATACCAGCAAAAGAATAGCCACCACAAATGCGGCCGACCATGTGAAAGTAAGTCTTCCATTCCATGCAAAATCAAAAATACCCAACACGGCAACTGTAATAAGTCCTCTGACAGCATATTTTGAAAGCAATTTATCCTGAATTGTCCTGGCTGCTTTGTAAAACGCAATAACTGACAATCCGATCCAAACAGCAAATGCATAGAACGAAGCTGCATAGGCATAATCCCTTTCCCTGGGTTGCAAAGGATTCTGGTTAAGATACATAACAATTGCTATTCCGGTGAAGAAAAACAGCGACATTACTACCCAGAAGTTTTTATTGTCTACTCTGAATTGAAAAAATAAACCGATCAGGCCAAGAACCAGAGGAAGCATGAAATAATTATTCCGGGCTCTGTTATTAAGCATGGTGCCGGTGAGTTTATCCTGGTTGCCAAGCCGAGCAGCATCTAAAAACTTAATCCCGGTTAACCAGTTTCCATTGGTAATTTCTTCTTTAAAATTTCCCTGAATATCATTTTGTCGTCCCGAGAAGTTCCACATAAAATACCGAAAATACATATATCCCGCTTGGTAACGAATAAAGAATATCATGTTATCCACAAAACTAGGTTTCTTTTTCGGACGATTATAATCATACACCACTTCTCCATACCGGTCCTTCACAACATTTCCTTCCCGGTCGAGTCGTGTCTCGTAAAGATCTTTTTTTTCCAGGTTGGCCCATCGGAGATAAGCATCAACATGATCGGACTGGTTGCTATACATCCTGGGAAAAAGTGTCATGTAATTCTTATCGTAATGATATTTCGGTTTATAATTAATTTGACGATATTTCCCATCCTTTGGTATAAATACAGGCTTACCTTCGGTTTCCCTAACAATTGGAGCATTAAAATATTGACCATAAATAAGCGGCCGGTCACCATATTGTTCACGATTCAAGTAGGAGAGTAAATTAAACAGATTATCCGGATTGTTCTGATCCATAGGAGGATTTGCCGAGGATCTTATAACCACCAGAGCATATGATGAATAGCCAATAATAAAAACAGTAATCATTAAAATAATAGTGTTAGCAAGTACTTTGCTCTTTTGCTGTGTACTGCGAATACCATAAATGATCAATCCTGCAATAAGCAAAAAATAAATGAACACTCCATACCAATAGGGTAAACCTGCAGTATTAATGAAAAATCGTTCAAAAAGAGCAGCAAATTTAACTAAGCCCGGAATAAGTATATACATTGTACTCCACAGAATCACTCCTGCTACTCCAAGTGCGATAAGCACTCCTCTAAGTGATATCGTATATTTTTTAAAGTAATAGATTAATACAATTGCAGGAATAGCCAGTAAATTAAGTAGATGAACTCCAATTGATAATCCCATGAGATAGGCTATAAAAATTAACCATCGGTTCGCATAGGGTTGATCGGCCACATTTTCCCATTTAAGAATAGCCCAAAAGACGATCGCTGTAAAAAATGATGAACTGGCGTATACTTCACCTTCAACAGCCGAAAACCAAAAAGTATCGCTGAAAGTATAAGCCAATGAACCCAATATGGCGGATCCGAATACTAAAATCATCTCCAATATGCCAGGCTCCGTATCTTTTACGAGGATCATTTTCCTGGCAAGATGGCTTATGGTCCAAAAAAGAAAGAGAATTGTGAAAGCGCTTGCCAGTCCCGAAAGTGCATTAACCATAAGAGCAACACTCCCAGTATTATTACCTGCCAGTAACGTAAATAAACGCCCGACTATTAAAAAGAAAGGTGCCCCAGGGGGATGACCAACTTCAAGTTTAAAAGAAGCTGCAATAAATTCACCACAATCCCAGAAACTTGCGGTAGGTTCAAGTGTCGATAAATAGGTGACTGCTGCAATTATGAAGATTATCCAGCCAATCAGAATATTCAGGGTAGAAAATTTCTTCATCGGGGTCTAAAGTTTTGTCGACAAATAACGGTATTTTCCGATGAAAATAAAAAGGTTATGATTTCGATTTTTTTTCTTCTTAACGATTTTTAAGAGGATATGCTAAAATTAGTTAAATCAAGCTTGCATGAAATACAATGCTTTGTATAACAGAATTCTCCCGGAATTGATTAATAAATGACAGGTATCAATTCATCATTCTTTATGCATAATGAATTATTATAATACCATGCGGGCTTTTTATTATTATCTCCTATTTTACTTACAATTTCTTCAATATCATTATCAATATAAACAATCTGTCCTTCGGGCAGATGCAGTATTACCTGCAATCCCGGAAGCATCCAGATATCTTCTTCGTCAATCTTCAGATAGTTGCTAAGTAAAAGGACTGTATCATTCAATACCCATTCGTACTCTCTGTCGTATCTATTATTATCCTCAAAATCAGGAATTACTGAATTATAGAGCAATTCCAGTTGTATTTTATCAGTGCCGGATGACTTGATAAGAAATGTAGGATGTAAATAGCATATTTCATTGTATTTATCACGTATAATCTCTTTCCCAAAAACTGAATAATAATTTAGTCCCCTGCCGGTTAATAATTCGTTTTCGAGGTCGATATACAGGGTTTTATTCTTTTCCATTTCAAGGGTAACTTCGTCTTTATAGTGATGCCGGACTGAAAGAACATGTTCACCTGAGAGTAAGGATATTATTACAAATACTAAGGCAAGCGCCCAGATTGTCCATGCAAAGGCTGAAAGAATACTGTTATGAGCCTTAATGTTAAAAATTAGTTTTATTATTCCTGTTAATATGGCTGTGGCCGGAATTAAGATTACTGCGATAAAAGCAAGTGTAAAGAGGGTAAAATTTTGAAATAAGGGTGTCAAATGGCTCCAGAAATACGTATCAGGGAAATGCCATCCATGCCATATACCCCCTGCTGTAATAGTGGCAATGAAACTGAGAATAATGGCAATAACAGCCACAAATAATGCAACACCTATCAAGATTAAAATTACTTTCAGAAAAACAAGAAAAATATTGCCCATAGTTGTTACTACTTCACCAGCTGTATCGCGTGTTTTTTGAAAGCCTTCCGAATGTGTATAGTTCCGAAAATTATCTTTCACTTTATAAAATTCAGATTTTACCGATTCCTGGATGTTTTCCACTGTTACAGGTCGACCACGCATCTGAAGTCTTTGTGCTGTAGTTGCTGCAGGCGGCACAACAACCCAAAGTATAAGATATATAATAAGACCTACAAGGTTAATAAAAAATAGCACCACGAAAGCCAGTCTTATCCAAACAGAATCGACATTGAAATAGGCTGCAATTCCAGAACAAACTCCTCCCAGAATATTGTTTTCCACATCGCGATAGAGTTTCCGGTGCTCCTTGCTATAATCTTCATATGATGCCGATTTCTTACTATTTCCAGTAGCACCCTCTCCATCGTCATTCAAATCAGATTCTCTCGCAAAATCATCGATTGTTCCCATCATTTTAATTACTTCTTCAATATCCTGCAACGTAACTACCTGTTTGTCTTTCCGAAATTTTTCTTCCAGAATCTCCGCAATACGTTGCTCGATATCCTGTAATACTTCATCGGCACTTTCTGCCGATGCCTTCAAATAACCCGATAGAGAATCGAGATAATTTCTAAGCCTTTCATAAGCATCCGCATCAAGGTCAAATAACCGCTGATTCAGGTTAATTTTAACAGTCTCTTTCATGATTAAGCATTCTTTATTGGATTTTGTCTGATATTCTCAATGGCCTCAACGAGTTCAGTCCACGCTATATTAAGCTCTTTAAGAAATTCTTTTCCATCATCTGTAAGTGCATAGTATTTTCTGGGAGGTCCCTGTGTCGACTCTTCCCACCGGTAGCTTAACAGACCTGCATTTTTATGCCGGGTCAATAATGGGTACAACGTTCCTTCAACCACAATTAATTGTGCTTCTTTCAGTTGTTGAATGATATCAGATGCATAGGCATCGCCCCGCTCCAAAATCAGTAATATACAATATTCCAAAATACCTTTTCGCATTTGGGCCTTAGCATTTTCCGCCTTCATAATTCCCTCCTATTTTTTCTGAAAACTTCGCTTCACATTTTCAAATTCCTGTCGAAAAAAATCACCAATATTAGAAAGATTGACCCGTTCGCCTCTCATTTCCAATTTTTGAGCAACGGTATTCGCTTCAGGTAAAATAATCCATAATATCAAATATATCAGGACTCCTGCCATACCGAAAATGGCCAGCACAATAAAAATAAGCCGCACCAAAGTTGGATCGATGCGCCAATATGCTGCCAGACCACTGCATACACCACCAATAATTCTATTGTCGGGATCGCGGTACATCCTGCGATGATTGCCGGAATGTGATGAATATTCCTTTTCCTCTGAACTTCCAGAAATATCACCCGGCTGTCCCATAATGGCAATTATTTCTTCAACATCACTCAGAATAATCACGTGTCGGTTATTTTTTAATCTATCATTGAAGAGTTCGCCAATCCTTATTTCAATATCCTGGTATATTTCATTACCTCCTTCTATTGAACTAAGTTCATCTTTTACTCTACCCAGGTATTGGTTTAACCGATCGAAAGCATCCTCATCGATATGATAAACCATCCCTGCAATATTAACTGTCATTGTTTTTTTCATAGTTTTTGTCATTAATACATAATGTGTAATTCATTATCGGTTCTCCATGATTTACCATTAATTAATAATGTATCCTTTTTATTTTTAATTGATGTATCTGTTACTTTTACTGATTTTTCGGGCATTGAATCAAAGGCTTTAATTAATTCGATACCCTCAATTCTTGTGTTCTCTTCAGTATGTTTCTTTACCGTATTTGCGACACTAACAATCAGGAATAGTCCACAAAAGAGGAATAGTACAATAAGAACACGATATTTGAATAAATTTTGCATATTAAGTTATATCCTATGCAAAGATATAATAAAATATTAGTACCATGCAATACATAGTACCATATTTTTTTAATATATTTTATTTTTTCTTTAAAATCATATAGATGAAATATGTTGGGAACCTACTGAAAATGCGCACTGTTGCAAATAATCCGGTGACCTATTATCTTCTTCTGGGACAAAATGAAATAGTACTTAATGACCTGCTTAATACAGAGCTTATCATACAATATTTACATGAAATTAATTGTATACGCTGTGGAAGAAAGACAAATAAGTCGTTTGCACAGGGATATTGCTTCCCTTGTTTTCGGGTAGCTCCTGAAACTGAGGAATGTGTATTGCGACCAGAATTGTGCAGGGCACATGAAGGTTTAGCCAGGAATATGGATTTTGCGCGTGATCATTGTCTGATTGATCACTTTGTATATCTTTCCTGCACCAGTGGAATTAAAGTTGGTGTTACCCGGAATACGCAAATTCCAACCCGATGGATCGACCAGGGAGCCGTCCGGGCAATTAAAATA
>CAZQCO010000065.1:18072-21368 GCA_964592225.1 uncultured Bacteroidales bacterium | reverse complement strand
GAGTTTCCCCGCACCATTAAAGGATCTGTATTTCATGCCTGTCAGGAGCGAGTATTCAAAATTTTCTTATCTTGTTGATCAAAAACAGTGCGATGCAACCTACCTGCCGGTTCACCTGCCTTTGGCAGTCAGGCAATCACCAACAATATCATACAACAGGAATGTTGTTGGCAACATGTCTTTAAAATGCCGACGCTCATAAAGAATACCATCACACAAAACAAGAGAAAAGCAAACCCTTCGCTTGATTTACACTTGTGTTTTTGCTACCACTTTTATTATTTGAAATAATAAATTTTTAATGAAAATAATCTATTCTTAATAATAACCTAGAACTTAACATTATGAAAAAAAACGAATTTCTTTCAAATCTCATTCCTTATGCTAAAAGGATTCTATTTAGCGTATTATTTTTTATTTTATGTTTCACAAACTCTTTTTGTCAATATGACACTTTAAAACTTGTCAATTATCTCCCTGATTTTTATGTTTATTCCGCTACCGGCGTAAATTGGACTACTATTGATGAGATTTATACATTTTATGATAATGGATGGCATGAGCCCGGTGGCTGGGGAGCATTCACGGGAGGTTGGGACGGAAGAGGAAAATCAATTTTTGCTCAACCGGCAAGTACCTCTGCTACAGTTGCAGAATTATCGTTCTCAAATATTCATTCCATTTCCACTTCTATAGGACTCTATGAGGGCGCAGAAAGTAGTGTGAATTTTGTAATACAGCTTTTTGATGGCTCAACTTACCATACAATGTTGGATGAAATTGTATCGGACGTTAATCCTCCGGTTTTCTATAATATTGACTTGTCTGCCTGGAATGACCAGGAAATTACCTTACGATTTATTACGGACCCGAACGGTTTTGACTATTACGATTGGTCATATTGGGGAGAGCCAAAAGTTGTAATAGGTCCAATTGAAAAAGATATAAAAATTGAAGAGATAGTATCACCGGACCAACAATTTATACTAAATGATATAGATGAAATAAAAGTGAAAATATCAAATAATGGGATTAATAATATTGATACAGTTATATTAAATTATAAACTGTCTGATAATAATTTAAATATACTCAATTCAGATACTTTTGTAATTAATTTAAATAGTCTTCAGGATACAATTCTTTCCTTTAGAGATTCAGTAGAATTAAGTTTATTTGAAGATGATTTTTTTCTGAAGGTCTATGTTGATTCATCTAATGACAATAATAATAATTTGAATGATACTTTGATTAATAATTATTCTTCTGATAATTTTATTGTTAGCAAAGTGATTGATTCAATTATTATTGATGGAAGGCATGATGCTGCCTGGAGTAATTTTTTATACGAAGATATATCCAATATACTCGGAGACATACCATATAATGATTTGGATTTTTCAGCTAAATTTAAATCAGCCTGGGATATAACAGGCATATATTTTATAATAAAAGTAACTGACGACATTTTATATTCAGATAATGAAGATGATTGGTTAAATGATGCTGTGGAATTATTTTTTGATATTAATAATAGCAAGAGTGATGTTTACGAAGACAAGGATTTTCAGATAAGATTAATTTGGAATATCGATGAAATTATTAGTGGCGATGTCAATAGTTTATGTGATGGGGGTGCATCCTCTATTGAATTTGCACAGATAGATACTTTAAATGGATATTTCTTTGAGGTTAAATTTCCCTGGGAAGTTTTGTGTTTCAATGCTCCAAGTAATAATCAGCTAATGGGTTTTGATACTCATGTATCAGATAATGATGGTGGGGATAGAGATACTAAATTGCTATGGAATGATACCTTAGATATTGCGTGGAACAATACATCTGTATTTGGTACTATTAGATTTTTAGATGAGCAAATTACCTGTAAAAGTGATACTACAGTTGTTTTAGATACGATATGCAATGGTGAAAATATCAATATCGGTGATTCACTATTTACCGAAACAGGCAATTATGTTGTTAACTTGCTCAACCAAAACGGTTGCGATTCCGTTGTTACTCTTGACTTAACCGTAAATGAAAATCCAATTGTTTCGTTAGGTAATGATTCAACTATCAGTGCAACTGATTCATTAATACTAGATGCAGGTAACGGACATGATTCTTATTTATGGAATAATGGAGAAACTACCCAAACTATCATTGTTGATAGTCTGGATGGATTTGGAGAAAATACCTACAGTGTTTTGGTTTCAAGAAGTAATTGTTATGGTTCTGATACGATAATAATTACCATTGAAAGACCATCAAATGTTAATTTTATTTCTGACCGAAATGGATTTATTAAATTGTATCCAAATCCAACTAATGGTTTGATAAATATTGAACTTGAAAATATTCAAGATAAAACTGAAATTTTGATTTATTCAGAAACAGGTCAGATAATATTTTCAAAACAATATTCTTCTTTTAATAGGAGCTTGACAGAGCAATTAGATTTATCAGAATATCAGTCAGGGACATATATAATAAAAGTAATAAATAATGATAAAATTATAACGGAGAATTTTGTACTGAAAAAATAGCCAATGCTTTATAGGCAAGCATTTCCTGTAAACCTCTAAAATCAAAGTTTACAGGAAGGGCTTGCCTATCTTAATACTTTCCCGGCCCCCAGCTCGGCGTAGACTGAGTCTCATAGCCGTCAAGCTAAGGGATCACCTGAATATAAATGGAGCGACCTTCCCTGCAGAAACCGCAAGTCTCCTGACTAATTGACCCTAAAACTACCTTTTTCTTGCCTGAAATCACCCTTGAGTTAATCTTAAATAAATCTGAAAATACCACTCATTTAACATTAAGTTAATATTAGTTTAATTATTACATCATACTGCTCGCTTATTTTAGCTATCGAAATCAAACTTAAAAACTGTAATGAAAAAACTGCACATTTTTCTGGCCGCTGCCCTGGTCTTTTTTTCAGGCATAGGCTTTGCACAGGAGGAGTTTAAACCTTCCGGTTCTCCTTTTGCCAAAATATTTTTTAACTACCATGCCGACCTCATGGGCAATGGCAACGCATTCGAAATTCAGCGGGCCTACTTCGGGTACAAATACAACATGTCGGAGGCTTTCTCAGGGCACATTACCCTCGATGTGGGGGCACCCGAAGTGGATATCAGCGATAGTGTTACAGTAGGTACCTCGCTCGAAATGACTGCTTACCTGAAAACTGCGGCTGTTTCCTATTCGCAGGGTAATCTTAAAGTTGAGGCAGGCCTTATCGGTTTGCAGCAGTTCAGGATACAGGAGGGTTACTGGAAACGCCGCTATAT